>JADZDV010000056.1 GCA_020850915.1 Chloroflexota bacterium
TCTTGTGGTGATGCTGCGCCCGTGACCACAAGAGTTGTGTGTGCTCGGGTGTCCTCGCCAATAGATCACAGCCTCTCAGGATGACAGGAGGAGCGCTCTCATCCTGAACGAACAACCTGCCGTCCTGAACGAACGATCTGTCATCCTGAACGTTCCCTCCTGTCACGCTTAACGAAGTGAAGGATCGCGCCGTTGCAGACAGCCCTCCCGGACTCAGTCGGCCCCTGCACCCGTTCCCGCGCGTACGAGGCTGGTCCGGCTCCGCCCGCCGGTCTTCTACTGCGTGATCCTTCGCTTGCTCACGTCCCACCACGCCGGCGGAGCGCTCGATCCGCTCCGCCACCAGCTCCGGGTGCTCGATGAAGTTCGTCGTTGTGTCCAGCACGCCCGGGATCAGCAGCTTGCCGTCCGGCAGCTTCACCCGTCGGAAGAGGCTCCACTCGTGCCCGTGGCGCGGATTGGCCGCTTCGAACGAGACCGCTCCGACGCACGCCTTGAGCGCGATCGGCAGGATCGTCTTCAGCGGCAGATCGCGGTGGTTTGGTCCTTCGTAGTTGCCCCAGCACAGGTGCAGCCGTAGTCGGTCGGACGGGATGCTTGCCAGCGCATGGTTCAGCGCTTCGACGTGCAGCTCGGCGTTTTTCAGGAACGTCTTAGAGGGCGCGCACCAGCTCTGGCGGGCGGGGCAGGCTGTCGGTGTGGGTCGTCAGGATCCGCCCGCTGCTGCGCCGCATGGTGGCACCTCCTCTGGCCTGGACGCTCGTGGCGACATCGTACTCTCCCGGTGAGCGATCTGCCGTGCAACCAACCACGGGGCGGGGGCGCGAGGAGCCGGGGAAGGGCTACCATACGTCTGGTCCGCGCCTCCGCGCGCCTCCTCCAGCCATCACCCGTCACCATCCACTCTTCCGAGGAGTCTGTCTTGCGAGCCTGGTGGGCGCTCGCCGCATGCACGATGGCCATCGTGCTGGCGGCCGGTACGCGGACGTCCTACGCCGCCTTTCTCCAGTCCATCGAGCAGGATCTCCACGTAGACCGGACCACGCTCTCTGCCGCGAGCGCCCTGATGCTGGTGGTCTACGGCCTCTGTCAACCGCTGGTGGGCGCGCTGGCCACCCGGTATGAGCCGCGGTTCGTGATGATCGGCGGTGCGCTCCTGTTAGCGGCCGGGGGGTTCGGACTGGCCAGCGCCACCGAGCCGTGGCAGCTCTTCCTCTACGGCGGACTGGTGCCCGGCTTCTCCTTTGGCGCGGCAACCGGCCTGCCGGCCACGGTGCTCATGGCGCGCTGGTTCGGACGCCGGCTGGGCCTCGCGACTGGCATTGTCAACAGCGCCGTGCCGGCCGGGCCCGGCATGATCATCCCCCTGGCCACGGCCCTGATCCCGCTGCTGGGGTGGCGCGAGACGTACGTCGTGCTCGGCCTGGTGCTCGCCCTGCCAACTGTGCCCGCCCTCTGGCTGCTCGCCACGACGCCGCCTTCAGACGCCAGACGGGCCGCTGTGGCCACGCGCCGCCGCCCGCCAGCCGGTCTGGACATCTGGCTGCTGGGAGCGGGCTACTTCGGCTGCGGCTTTACCGACCAGTTCATCACCCTCCACCTGCTGGCCCTCGCGATCGACGCGGGCCTATCGTCGGTCTTCGCGGCCACTACCCTGAGCGTCCTGATGTTCGCCGGCATTGCCGGCAGCATCATCTCCGGCTCGCTCGCCGACCGCTTCAAGGCCAAACGTATCCTGGCGTCTGGCTACTTCTTGCGGGGGATCTCTCTGCCGCTCCTGCTGCTCATCATCCACGGCGGCCCGGCCTGGGTCCTGGTGCTCTTCGCGCCGCTCTTTGGCGTCACGTTCGTCGCCAACCAGGCGCCCGGCGCGCGCCTCGTGCGTGACCGCTACGGCGTTGGCGCCGTCGGCGCTCTGATGGGGCGCGTCGGGCTGGCCCACCAGTTCGGCGGCGCCATCGGCATGCTGCTCGGCGGCCTGAGCGTCTCCGTCCTGGGTAGCTACCAGCTCGCCGTCGTCGTGGCCACCGGGGTCGTCCTGACCGGCGCGTTGCTCCAGCTCTTCATCGGCGAGCCGCGCGGCAGCGTGCCGGTCGCCCGGGCGAGGGTCGCCCCGGCCTGAGACGCCGCTGGAGTGTCGCCTCGCCAACAGTCAGGCTGTCCCGGCGGAAACGGTAGCCCTGGACAGATCGGCGTACGCTTGGCTGTAGATGAAGGATGGTGAGTGAGATGACACAGCCAGAGAGCAACGACCGAACAAACGAGTTCACGCCAGGTCGGTTCGACGAGCAGACTTCCACGCTGGCCTCCGAGCCCACCGACACGACGCTGATCTTCGGCGCCCAGCGGCCCGCCGACAACACGGTCAGTTTCGAAGCTCCGACCCAGTTCGTCGCTTCCACCCCGCGGGCCGCCGAGCAGGGCACGGTCACGCTCGGCGGGCGGGCCTTCGCCGAGCCCAAGCACGACTCCACTCTGACGTTCTCAGAAGAAGAGACGGCGTACCTGCGAGCTCAGGGGGAGACAACCGCCTCCCAGCTTCCCCAGGACGACGCCTGGACCACTCCAATCCAGCCCGGGACGGTCGGCAGCTCGAAGCGCGGCTCGGCCCTGCGTGGGCTGGCCGCGGTGAGCCTGGGCGTTGTGGCCGCGGCGGCCATCGCGGGAGCGGTCTACTTCCGCGGCGGGTTCGACGGCGCGGCGAGCACCGCCGACAGCCAGACGGACGGGGCGGCGGTCGAGATCGCGGCGCCGGCTGATATCACGGCCGGTGACGAGGCGGTGGCCGTCGCGCCAGCGACCGACCAGCCGGTCGCCGACCAGCCCGCGACTGACCAGCCAGCCCAGGTGGCGGTCGAGACCGCCCCGCCGGCGACGACTGACCAGCCGAGCGGACCGGTCGCCAGCGCCGACACGGTCCCGCCCGCGACTGGCGCGGATACCGCGAGCGGCGCGGATGTCGCCGCGCCGCTGGAGGCCAAGCCGACCGAGCCGACGACCGCGACGACCGGCGCTCAGGCGACAGCGGCGGCTGACAGCGCCAGCCAGGCCGACCCGAGCGTGGCCGCTACCGCCGCCTCGAAGGCGGATGAGCCGGCGGCAGCCAGTCAGGCCGCGGTGAGCCAGTCGGCGACGAGCCAGGCGGCAGCGAGCCAGGCGGCAGCGGCCGACAGGGACGCGAGCAAGGGCGACCGCCACGACCGTGACGGCGATTCGAAGAGCGCGGCCGAGTCGGCCCAGATCGCCAGCACCGCGGTCGACACCAGCGTCGGCGCCGCGAGCGCGGTGGCCGACACGACGACCAACAGCGTGGTCCGCGCCCAGAACGGCGACCGCTCCGCCCCGATCGTCCCGACCCTGCCGAAGCTCCCCGCCTTCGGACGGCGGTAGCGGCCCGTAGCTGGTGGCTGGTGGCTCGTCATCAGCCACCAGCCACTAACTACGTGTCTCTCTCTAGCGGCAGGAGCGCGGGCTCCGTTGCTGTGTGCCCCGTCTCGATGCGCTCCGGGCAGTCGTCGCTCGTGAGCTCGCAGTAGCGGCATTCCGTCTCGCTCGGCGTTCTCGGCGGCGGCCCCGCCTCGTCCAGCAGGTCGACGAAGTAGCGGACCGAGTGGCGGAACGCCTCGGTGATCGCGCTGGCTGGAATCGGCACCCGAGTGCCGTCCTTGTAGACCACGCAGCCGGCCAGCTCCTTGTCCCGGAAGCGCTCTGACCCGTACGGCAGGCAGAGCATGTACAGCATCACCTGGATCGCGTGACTCTCGTGCTGGAGGCCGGTCTTCATGTCGTAGACCGTGTAGTTGCCGGCCGCGTCCTGGGCCACCAGGTCCGCCTTGCCGGACAGCACCAGCCCGGCCTTCGTGGCCGTCAGCTTGAACGAGTTCTGGTCCTCCTTGAAGACCGTCTCGCCCAGCGCCGTGCGCTCGCGCACCAGCTCCGAGACGCCCCGGGTATGCTCCGCCATCCACTGGGCTCGCTGAAAGTCTGACGGAGCTTTGCGAAACTCCGTGTAGTGCGCCTTGAACCAGGTGGCCCACTCGCAGTGAACCTCCCCCGCCATCAGCCGCGACAGCCACGTGACCCAGACATAGGCGCCGCCACGCGCGCGAGTCAAGCGTTGCCTCCCAGGACGATCCCGGCGTGAACGGTCCGGGCAATGTCCCAGGCGGATAGTACAGGACCGTCGTTGCTCGATTCCGAGCAGTAGCGGGCCGCTGGGGACCAGCACCGTCACCAGCAGTCTGAGCAGCACGCGGCTCACGGCCAGGCTGGACCACCGTGCGTGGTTCAGGATCCGATGGGAGCGCTCCAAGCGCGGCTCTTGCTCCAGCTCCATCACCCGCGAGGCCGCCGCGACCGTGCGGCGATGATCGGCACTACTCACCAGATCGCAGTAAAGGACGGACACGTCTGTCCGTCCCCACCTGGCCGAAACGCGGGCGCCTGTCAGTGGGCGGCCGCGATGTCCTCCCCGGGCTCGTCAACCGCGGAACCTACTGAGTCCGCGACCACCAGGCAGTCGTTCGGCGGGATCTGCAGGTACACCTCGTCGCCGACGTTCACGCGGACGCGGTAGTTCAGCCGCACGCGTGCTTCGCGTCCGCCGACTGCTACCCGCGCGTCCACGTAGTCGCCAAGGAACTGCGCGTGGACGAGTCGAGCAGGGATCACGTTGCCGCCTTCCGGTCGCGTCGTGGAGATCTGGGCGGCCTCCGGTCGGATCGAGACGACGACCCGCGACTGCCCCAGGGCTTTCGAGCTGAATCTGGCGGCCAGCGGCTCGCCGCCTGGCAGGTCGAGCAGGCGTACGCGGCCGACGTTCGAGCCGTCCGGGGCGCTCACAACTTCGGCCGGGAGGAAGTTGGCCACCCCGATGAAGTCCGCCACAAAGCGGGTGGTCGGATTGAAGTAGACCGTGTTCGGATCGCCCCGCTGCTCGATCCTACCGTGGTTCATGACGATCATCTCGTCGGAGATAGCCATCGCCTCAGCCTGATCGTGGGTGACGTAGATCGAGGTGATCCCGATCTCCTTCTGGAGCCGCACCAGCTCGAAGCGCATTCGCTCGCGCAGCTTGGCATCGAGGTTCGATAGCGGCTCGTCGAACAGCAGCAGACGCGGCTTGCCAGCCAGCGCCCGCGCCAGGGCGACACGCTGCTGCTGGCCGCCGCTGAGCTTCGTGGCATTCCGCTCGGCGAAGCCGGCCAGGCCCACCAGCTCGAGCGTCTCGTCCACGCGGCGGGTGACCTCCGCGGACGGTACCCCCCGGACCTTCAGGGGAAAGGCGACGTTCGCGAAGACGGTCATGTGGGGCCAGATGGCGTAGGACTGGAACACCATCCCCAGTCCGCGCTTGTCCGGCGGCAGCATGATCCCGCGTGGGACCGAGGTGACCGGGTCGCCCTCGATCGAGATCTCGCCATCATCCGGCTTCTCGAGACCGGCGATGCAGCGGAGGGTGGTCGTCTTGCCGCAGCCGGAGGGCCCCAGGAGGGTCAGGATCTTGCCCCGCGGCACTGTGAAGCTAAGCGAATCGACGACGCGCGCCGCGCCAAAACTCTTGCTGAGGTTCCGTACCTCGACGGCGATTACACCCGCGGTTGCCAAGCGTTCTCCTCGAGCACCAGATCCGTTAGAGCACCAGGTCCTTGCCGACCGTTCGGCCGAAGATGACCGTTGCAATCATCAGGACCACCGTCTGCACCATGGCGAAGGCCGCCACGGTCGGCATGTCCTTCAAGGTCAGGAGCCAGAGCGCCACCGACATCACTTCCGTTCCGCTGGTGTACAGCAGCAGGGAGGCCGACAGCTCCCGGATGACGACGACGAACATCATCAGCCAGGCCGAGGCAAGACCCGGCTTCAGCAGCGGGAGCACGATCGCCTGGATCGTCTTGAGCCAGCTCGCCCCGCTCACCCGCCCGCACTCGTCCAGCTCGTGGCTGACCGAGAGCAGCACGGCCGAGACCGACTTCTGTGCTAGCGGCAGCCAGCGAGTCATGTAGGCGACGAACAGGATGCCGAGCGTGGCGTAGAGCGGCGTCCGGATCCAGGCGATGAGCAACGCCATGCCGAGCGCCACCCCCGGCACGGCGATCGGCAC
Organism: Chloroflexota bacterium; assembly: GCA_020850915.1. Next base: position 6,104 of record JADZDV010000056.1, read on the forward strand.
CGTGCAGATGAAGTCCAGCACGGACCGGCCGCGGATCCTGGTGCGGTAGATGATGTACGAGAGGATGACCGCCAGCAGCGTGCCAACGGTCGCCACCGAGACGGCCAGCAGGAGGCTGTTCCGAATGGCGCGAACGGCCATGTCGTAGTCGAACAGCACGAACGCGTAGTTGTCCAGCGTGAACTCGGACAGGTCGAAATGGCCGCGCCAGACGTTCGACAGTGACACTTCGATCAACGCGAGGAACGGGAGGATGATCGCCACCAGGAGGTAGAGCAGGTTCAGGCCGAACGTCAGAAAGCGCCAGGGTCCGAGGTCGATGATGTTTGGGCGGTAGCCCTTGCCCGTCACCGTCACGAAGGAGCGCGGCATGATGATGCGCCGCTGGATGTAGACGCCGGCCATGGTCAGGCTCAGCACGATGGTCGCCAGCGCCGACGCGAGGTGCAGGTTTGGCGGGTATTGGAGCACCTCGTAGATCTCGATCGACAGGGTATAGACACCCTCCGAGCGGCCCAGCGCCAGCGGCACTTCCAGCATGCCGCAGGCGATGAGGAAGACGAACAGCGCCCCATTCAGAATGGCCGGGGCGCTGATCGGGACGGTCACCATGAGCATCGTACGCAGCACGCCCGCACCGTGTACCCGCGCCGTCTCCTCGAGCGACGGGTCCATGTTCCGAAAGGAGCTGAGGGTGAACAGGTAGACGTAGGGCGTACAGAACAGCGACATGACCCAGATCATCCCGCCCATGCCGTACGATGTCAGCGGCGAGTCGATGCCGAGCGTATCGCGCAGGAAGACATTGATCATCCCGATGTTCGGTGAGAGCAGGAAGCGCCAGGCCATCGCGCCGACGAATGACGAGGTAAAGAACGGTACAACGTTCAGGAACTCGAACTTGTCCCGGCCGAACGAGTTCGTGCGCGCGGTGATCCACGCCAGCACGACGCCCAGGATCGTCGAGCCAGCGGCCGTGCCGGCCGCGAGGATGAGGGTGTTGCCGACGGCGACACGCAGGCGAGCGGTGTCCAGAATGTACTGGAAGTTCGCCAGCGTAAACGCGTCGGTCTTGTTGTCAATGAAGCTGCCGAGCAGGAGCTGCCCCACCGGGTAGAGAATGCCAACGCTCGTGATGACGATGGCCGCCGCCATCACGAGCGTCTCGGCCCGCGGCATGGCGATGCCGCGCATGCCGCTGCGCGGCCGCGCGTTAGCAGCTCCGATCAGCGCTTCTTCCGTGCCTGCCATGGACTAGCCAACGGCTTCCGCGCTCACTGCTTGAGGACGCGCTTGCGGAAGTCGTCCCGCGCGGCCTGGAGCTCGGCCTCGGTGATGCCCTTCTGGTCGAGCTTGATCAGGTTCAGCTCGGCGAGCGGCTTGATCAGCTCGGGATCCGGGGACTTCACGCCGTCGCGACCGGAGAGGTAGCCCTCGCCATTCTCCCAGAGCTGCGCCCCCTCGAGGCTACGGAAGTAGTCCATGAACAGCATGGCGGCGTTGGGATGCGGCGCGGCTTTCATGATGGCGGTCACGAGCGGCTGCGGCACAACGCCCTCGGACGGGTAGGCCGTCTTGAGCACGACGTTCTTCGTCTTCTTCGCGATGTAGACGTCCCCGGGCAAGCCCACCATAGTGAACGGGTACTCCCCCGAAATGACGGAGTCCATCCGCTGGGCCGACGAGCTGATGAGCTTCGGGCTCGTCTCGGCAATGGCGTCCCAGAACGACACGCCTGCCGCCTTGCCGACGCCAATGTAGTTCAACGTGGCCGAGATGGAGTCCGTTGGCGAGCTCATCGCGACCTTGCCCTTCAACCGCGGCGCCAGCTTGGCCACGTCAGCCCAGGACGTGACGCTGATGTCCGGTAGGCTCTTCGGGTTCCAGGTGGGGATGTACGTGTAGACGTCCGTCACCCAGTACGGCCGATTGTTCAGGTCGAGCTTGTCGGTGATGCTGTAGTTCTTGTACTCCGGCGACTCGTACGCCATCAGGTCGCCAGCCTTGGCGTGGTCCAGGAACCAGGCCATAGCGGCGACGTTGACCATGTCGTACGAGAGCTTGCCCGCCTTCAGCTCCTGGTCGATCGTGCCGGTGATCTCGGCGGTGTTCTTGCGGGTCGCTTCGAGCGTGAAGGAGTCCGGCAGGTTGTACTTCTTCTTAAAAGCCGCCTCCATCGCTTTGCGGGCGTTCTGGTCCTCGAGCGAGCTGCCCAGCCAGGTCAGCTTGCCCTCCTGCTTGGCCCCCTCGACCAGCTTGGCGATGCGCGCCTGCTCGTCAGCAGGCGAAGCCGCCCCTGCAGCAGCGGCCGGCGAAGCCGCTGGCGCCGCGCTCGAGCCGGCGGCGGGCGAGGCGGCCGGGGCGGCGGCCGGCGAGGCCTGCGCGGCTGGCGCGGCTGGCGCGGCTGGCGCGGCTGGTGCGCTCGTGGCGGCCGGGGCGCTCTTTGGCGCTGCCGTCGGGCTGGCTCCGCCCGGAGAGCAGCTCAACAGTAGGAGCGCACTCAGGACGCCTGGTGCGATGCGCAGAAGGGGGGACATTGCTTGCATACTCCCTGCCAGATCCCGCGTCAACGTGGTCTGGTCCGTCACGTGATTACGATCGAGGATACTGCCTGGCAAGAGCAGAGTCCAAGTTTTCCAGCGTGCGTCGGCGGCGCGCTGACGCTGGCCTGGCAGTTGTGCGCCCCCCGGGCCGATGCTACGCTGCCGACCGCGAAGACGGTGGTGTGAGCGGCTCCCATCGCAGGGGGTCGGCGCTCGCCACGAAGGAAGACAGCACGACACTCATCGTCGGGGGTAACGGCCACGAGTTCGAGCTGGCAGATGGCTGGGAGCAGCTTCCGGCCGGCTGGACGCATGACGACGTGGCGGGCGTGGCTGTGGACTCGCGGGACCGCGTCTACGTCTTCAATCGCGACGAGCATCCGGTCATCGTCTACGACCGCGAGGGCCGTCTCCTCGGCTCCTGAGGCGAGGGCATCTTCACGCATCCGCATGCCATCACCTGTACCGCTGGCGACGTGCTCTACCTGGCGGACGACGGCGACCACACGGTCAAGAAAGCGACGACGAGCGGCCATCGCGGCGCTATCGCGCTCGACTTCCCGCGGGTATTCCTCGACGACGACATGGTTGTGGACGTCGATCGGCATCGGCACCCCCCCAGGAACCGGGTGGGTCGGAAGGCGTGGGTGTCATCGGGCCTCAGGAGTGGGTCCAGACCAGGGGCTTCTCACGCTTGAAGCCGGCGAGCAGCTCGGCGATCTTCAGGTAGCCGATATCGCGCGGGGCGGAGTGATGGTAGACCTGGGTGTCGCGGATGTACTTCTGGAGCGGCATGGCGCGCGAGAGACCGACCCCACCGAACAGCGTGGAGGCTCTGACAGCAACCTCGAACGCCATCTCGGCCGCGAACAGGACGGGCATGCGGCCCAATGGCGTGCCCTCCGCCGCGGCGTAGTCCTCCGGGTGGTCGGCCGCCCAGGCTCCGCGGTAGATCAGGGCGCGCGCCGCTTCCAGCTTGGTTGCCATGTCGGCTAGCGCCAGCCCTACCGCCTGGTGCTGGATGATCCGCTTGCCGCCCTGGACGCGACTCTTCGCGTAGTCGAGCGCCGCCTCGAACGCCGCGCGGCCGACGCCCAGGTTTGCCGCGCCCTGGCGGGGTGCCGAGCCAGCTCCCAGGCGGGTGATTGGAGGCCTGCCGGGCGCGCCGAGCACGTTCTCTGGCCCGACGACACAGTCCTCGAACGACAGCTCGGACCACGCCGCCAGCCGCCGCCCGGCCGGCTCGAGCGCCTGGCGATGGAGCCCCTTGCTGTCTCCCGGGACCAGGAACATGGTCGGCCCGGCGTCCGTCTTCGCGCGCACGGCGATGAGCTTTGCAATGACGCCGTTCGTCTGGAAGTTCTTGACGCCGTTGACGACCCAGGAGCCATCACCGCGCTGGCGCGCAACGGTGCGGTCGCCCTCCACCGGCGCCTCTTCCGAGAAGTAGTCGTAGCCGATGTCCGTGTCGGGCTCATGGAAGGCGATTGCGAGGTGGAAGGCGTCGTCGGCCAGAAAGACCGGCAGGACCCGCTCGCGCTGCTCGTCGTTCATGGCGGAGTCGAACAGCATGTGCGAGAGCGCCGAGGTGTGAGTCAGCGTAA
>JADZDV010000057.1 GCA_020850915.1 Chloroflexota bacterium
CCGGTAGTGGAGGGCCGCGGCGATAGCGACTGTGGCCGGCACCAGCGCCGGGACTTCGACGAGCGCCGTGCGCGAGTTCTCGAGGTAGGTCGGACTGAGAGCCACCACCAGGCCCGCCACGATTCCCGCGACGCGACCCTGTGTGGCGGCCGACCACATGCACCGCCCAACCAGGTAGACGGCGCCCACGCCGATCAGAGCGTACGTCACGACGGCCAGACGGGCGCCTGCCAGCCCGCCTCCAAAGAGGACGAACAGTCCGTACGTGGCATCCAGCGAGAGCGGCCCCTGCGAGGCGAAGATGTCGCGGACCGGGCGGAAGCCCCGCGTCATCAGAAAAAGCTGCTGGAGCCGGATCCCCTCGTCAGACTTGGCGGCCGCGGTGTCCAGGTTCTGGAAGCGAAACGCGGCGGCCAGGAGGACCACCAGCGCGACGAGTCCAGCGTCCAGCACGGCCGTGCGAGCCGCGCTGCCGAACCACGGGCCCACGTGTCCGGAGGCACCGTCTGACCGACGGGATGGCGTGCCCCTGGAGTGTGGCTCGGCTCGAGAGGAGGGACGCAAGGCCAGTGATTCTACCAATCCCGTCTGGCAGCGCAGAAGCGCCTGGAGCCTTTGATCCGCCGACTCACCAGTGGGTCCCGCCCACGGAGCTCAGCCCCGACGCATCAGCTCAGCGTTGCGCCAGGCGTCTCGCTCGGGGATAATTCGAGCTGGATCGTTCGGAGGGCATCTCGATTCATGGCGGCCACGCGGGAGCGGGCGTCTGTTGAGCGATACAGGCGTCCGGTGAGAGAGCGCCCCCAAACGGAGTTGAGCCGAGGGCAGCGGCTTGCGCGGCTCCTGGCACGTCTCGCGGTGGGCGCGGCGATCTTCCTCGTCGTCGCCGAGCTGGGACTGCGGGTGGTCGGACTGGGGCAGCCGTACTACTCGGCCCCTGAGGCGTACGTGTCGAGCAGCGACCCTGACGTACTCTTCCTGCCGCGCCCCGGGTTCGAGGGGCTCAGCGAGGGCAATGTCGTCAAGATCAACTCGCGTGGTCTGCGCGATCCCGAGCGCTCGGTCTCCAAGCCGGAGGGAACGACACGCATCCTGGTCCTGGGCGATTCCGTGGCCTTCGGCTTTGGCGTTCGGAACGACGAGACGATGGAGTCTGTGCTCGAGCAGCGCCTAAACGCAGACAGCGAAGGACGCTACGAGGTCCTGAACGCGGCGGTCGTTGGTTACAACACCATCCAGGAGCGCGCCAGGCTCCAAGACGTCGGCCTGCAGTACCAGCCAGACCTGGTAGTGCTTGTCTTCGTGGTCAACGACCTGCTCGACACGTTCTCGATCTTCGACCACCAGTACCAGCCGACTGGCGTCCTGGCTCCCCTGAAAGTCTGGCTTCGTCGTAACAGCAACCTCTATCGCCTCTATCAGAACACGCTCTGGCGGGCCATGGACGACATTCGCAGGGGGCCCGTCCGCGTGGAGCAGCCGCGCGACCGGGCCAGGGTCCTGGAGCGAGAGGCCGAGATCTTGAAGATCGCGTCGATCACCCGCTCTCACCAGGCGAGCTTCCTCCTGGCGCTCTATCCTGACAACCTCTACCAGTACGTAACCCCGGACGCAGCCGGCCGGCAGGCCACCGTGCGGCAGGAGCTGACCGAGTTTGCCGCTCGTAACGGTTTGCTCACACTCGACCTCAGCGATGCCATTGGGGACGTCCGCGATCCGCGAGCCCGGACGATGCGGCTGCGGGAAGACCCACACCCGAGTCCGACCGGCCAGCGCGCCATCGCGGACGCGCTGTACGAGACACTCCGCTCGTCCAGCTTGCTCCCGGTCTCCCGGCAGACAGTCCGGTGAGCGCGCCAGGACGTGCTTGTGTCGCCATGGCGCTCACTGTCCGGCTGACGCAAGCCATGGAGCCACCGGTGACCGCGGCCGGCAACGCGTGAAGATCGCCCGTCGCGAGGCGGCTCTCGCTGCCCTTGGATCGCTCCTGGTCGTCCTCCTGCTGCTCGGCTTCAACACCCAGCGTGTCGGACTCTACAAGGACGACGCCCGCCAATACGCCCTTATGGCTGACGACCTGACCGTATCCGTCCGGCTGCCGTACAACTTCCGCGTCCTCACACCAGCGATCGTTCACGTCATGCCGCTCCCTCGTGAAACGGCGTTCACGATCGTCACCGCACTCGGACTCAGTCTGACCGGCCTGTTCGGCTATCTCTATCTTCGTGCCCTGGCGTTGGAATGGCCGGTTGCATCGTGCTCCACGCTCCTGCTCCTGGCCTCCGGCGTGGGAACTCGCATGCTCACCACACCCTTCTACGTGGATGCCCTGACGTACGCTAGCGAGGCGTCAACCCTCTGGGCGCTCCAGGCGCGCCGGGAGCGGCTGGCCATCGTCGCCCTCGTTCTCGGCACGCTCAACCGCGAGACCGCTCTCCTCCTGCTGCCGGTCTACTGGCTCCAGGCTCACGCGTGGCGAGCCCAGCCAGCGCTCGCCAGCGGAGCTGGTGACCGCTGGTGGCTACGTGTTGCTAGCCTGTCAGCGCTGCCGGCGATAGCGCTGGCCGTCGTTATCGTGCTCCGGGTCGCGGCCGCGGGCGGCCTGGCCGCGCTCGACCAGATCCTCTGGACGAAGGAGCGGACGTTCGAGCAGAACATCCCCTCGGTGCAGGAGTGGTTTGACGTCTTCTCCCTGTTCGGGATGCTCTGGGTCCTCGCCGCCCTCCACCTTCGGGACTTGCTCGACTCCCGGGTGTTGCCGCTCGTTCGTCGCTCGCTCGCTTTTGGTCTGCTCGTCATTCTTCAACTGACCGTCTCGCGCGGCGACGAGAGCCGGAACCTCTCCCACCTCGTCATGATCGTCGTTCCGCTGGCCGCGCTGGAGCTTCGGCGGTGGTGGAACCGCGCTGGCGGCGGGCTCCTGCTGCTCGTCGGCGTGCTCGCATGCCTCGCCAGCATGGTCAATTTCCGCTGGACCGCCGTTCCGGTCACATCTGTCCGCTACGCGATCGTCGGCCTGGGAAGCGGCGTCGTCTGCCTCGTCTGCTGTGTCTCTCGGCGGACTGCCGCCACAATCACGACCGCTTTCCGCGGTGCGCGAACCTGAGTCTGCTGAGTGCCGGGGATTTCGCCGTGGTACAAGACGACCTCCTGTCGCGCGGGACTCCCTGGCGCCGCGCCGGGGCCCGTGTGAGTCTCCCTTGGACGCTGTAACCGCTTCCGCGCCACTTCCCGCGATGCCCGCGATGCGAACCTCCCCAGCGCTCTCGCCGCGCCTGCTGGACCTGTTCGTCGTGGTCTTGGTTGTCGGCTACTGCGTCGTCATGCTGCGCGCATTGGATCGGTGGCCGCCGGTGGACAACGACGAAGGGCGCGAGGCGAACGTCTTCTGGGTCATGGCCCACGTTGATCCAGAGGCGAACCAGATGAACGAGTACCACGGCTTTGCCAACTGGGGCACCGGCGGTCTGCAGGGCATGACGACGGCAGCGATCTTCCGCCTCGGCGGCATCGGCATCTTTCAGGCGCGGCTCACGTCGCTGATCTGGGGCGGCGGTCTCCTGCTCCTGAGCTACGCCGCTGGCAGCCTGCTCTGGAACCGGGCGGTCGCCAGCGCGGCGGTGGGGATGCTGGCCGTCTCCGATCCGTTCCTCGTCTCCAGCCACGTGCTACGTCCGGACGTGCAGACCACCTTCCTGACGATGCTCGCCTGGCTGACTGCCGAGATCGGCTTCCGGCGACGGTGGCTCTGGGCGCACCTCACGGCCGGCGTGGTGCTTGGCTTCTCCGCTGACGTGCACCTGAACACCTTCGCATTCATCCCGTTCACCCTCCTGGTCTACCTGCTGCGCTTCGGCTTCTTCGGCGTGTGGCGCCGTCGCGAAAGCTGGCTACTGGCGCTCGGCCTGGCCCTCGGCGCGGGCTACTACCTTGTCGCTCGCGTCCTGCCGGACCCCGGTTCCTTCCTGGGCGGGCTCGCCTACTGGGTGGGCCAGGACAAGCGCCCGCCGGTGGACAGGCCGGGCCTGGGTTTCCTGGGCCCGATCCAGCTCGAGGCCTGGCGCTACTGGGACTACTTCCAGGAGGAGCTGCCAGAGCTCGCGCTGGTGCTCAGCGGGCTGGTGTTCGGGCTCTGGCGCGCGGTGCGCGGTGGGCGCTCCGAACGGTTCCTGCTCGCCGGCCTCGCCAGCGCGCAGGTGTTCTTCCTCCTGTTTGTCAGCTCCAAGTCAAAGTACTACATGATCTTTGGCTATCCCTACTACATGATGCTGGCCGCGGCGGCTGGCTGGTGGGTCATCGGCAGGCCGCGGCCGCCGCCGCGGATCGCCCACGCTGCCCTCGGCGTGCTCGCCGTGCTCGTCGCGATCGGCCCGCTGAAACTTGAGGACCGGGCCTGGGACAACTACATCCGCGCGTCCCGCTACCGGGCTGGCCAGGACTACTACCAGCTCATGAGCCAGCTTCGAGCCCTGGCCCCCGCGGATGCCCGCGTGATGGCGCCACCGCGCTACTGGTTTGGCTTTCACGACCATCACTTCACGGACATCTTCGTGTTCGAGCGCGTCCGACGCCAGGAGGGCATGTCGGCATCGCGCTTCCTGGACGAGATCGAGCCCGACCTGGTGATCGTGGATGCCAAGATCGCGACCGACCGTGCCGCCCAGCTCGAGCTGTTCCGCGCCCTCGATCAGCTCGCCCCGTACGAGGTCATCACCCGGAACCGCTATCTTGGGGACGTCGCCGTCTATCGTCCGCGGCGCTAGCCAGCCAGTTGCGACCGCGCTCGTGTTGACCGAGCTTCCGGCAGGCCCGTATACTGCCGGCGCCGGGCTCATGGTTCAGCCTGGCCTTTTTGTTCTTGTTGTTGGGGTCCTATGCCGGCTCAGCTCACCGTGCTTCGGGCGATCACCCGGCTCAATATCGGCGGTCCCGCCATCCACGCGATCCTTCTGACCCGCGGGCTCCAGAACGAGCGCTTCCGGTCCATCCTGGTGAGCGGCCAGGAGGCGCCGCGCGAAGGCAACATGCTGGACCTGGCCCGTGCGCACGGTGTGGAGCCGCTCGTAGTCGAAGAGCTTGGCCGAGAGGTGAACCTGCTCGACGACTTCGCCGCCCTGCGTCGGATGTACCGCGTGATCCGCGCTGAGCGTCCCCACATCGTCCACACCCATATGGCCAAGGCGGGCACCGCCGCGCGGCTGGCTGCCTGGCTGGCGAGAGTCCCGATTGTCGTCCACACCTACCACGGCCACGTCTTCCACAGCTACTTCAGCCCCGCGAAGACCCGCGTCTTCCTCGCCATAGAACAGGCGCTGGGGCGCGTTACCGACCAGATCGTCGCCGTTGGCGAGAAGCAGCGTGCCGAGCTCGCGAGCTCCGGCGTCGCGCCGGCTGGCAAGATCGTCACCATCCCGCTCGGCCTCGAGATCGAGCCGATGCTCGAGGCCGAGCGCGATCGCGGCTCGTTCAAACAGGAGCTTGGGCTGGACGAGGATGAGCGGCTCGTAGGCATCGTCGCGCGGCTGGTGCCGATCAAGGCGCATGACGTCTTCCTGGAGGCAGCCGCGGAGGTCTCCCGGCGCGTTCCAAAGGCGCGGTTCGCGATTGTTGGCGACGGCGAACTGCGGGGCCGGCTGGAAGCGCGAGCGGCCGAGCTTGGCCTAGGCGATCGGGCGATGTTCCTCGGCTGGCGGCGAGACATGCGGCGCGTCCTGGCGGATCTGGACGTGGTGACGCTCTCGTCGTTGAACGAAGGCTCGCCAGTGGCGATCATCGAGGCGATGGCGGCCGCCCGCCCGGTCGTCGTAACCGACGTGGGTGGTGTGGCAGAGGTGGTGCGTGGTGGAGAGAGCGGTCTGCTGGTGCCGCCACGCAACGCGCCGGCGCTGGCAGAAGGGATCGTTCGTCTGCTCCAGGACCCGGCCGAAGGGGAGCGCCTTGGCGCCGCGGCGCGTTGCGCGGTCTATCCTCGCTACGCCTCCACGCGCCTGGTCCAGGACGTGGAGCGCCTCTACCGGGACCTCGCTGGAAGGAAAGGCCTCGCCTCGTGAACAACCTGCCGATCATGCTGGCAGGCAAGCCGTTCGCGCTGATCTACCCGCTGGCGCTCTTCCTCGCGGTTGGGCTCTCGCTGCTCTGCACGCCGCTGGTGATGCGTCTGGCAACGCGCTATGGCTACGTGGCCCGTCCGAGCGTCGACCGGTGGCACAAGAAGCCGACGCCCCTGCTTGGCGGCATCGCCATCTACCTCGCGACGATCCCCGTCTTCGTTCTGCTGCCGGAGCCGAAATTCGGCGATGCGCTCGAGCACTTCTGGGGCCTCATCATCGGGGCGACCATCGTCTTCGCGCTTGGGCTGTACGACGACTTGAAGGGACTCTCGCCCAGCGCGAAGTCGCTCGGCATCATCGTCGCGAGCAGCGTGACGCTGCTCCAGTTCGGACCTCCAGGCGCTATCAATCGAATTCCGTTCGCGCTTGTCATGGTGCCGCTGATGCTGCTCTTCATGCTCGGCGTCACCAATGCCTTCAACTTGCTCGACAACATGGACGGACTCTCGGCAGGCATCGCCATGATCGTGGCGCTGACCCTGTTCGGCTACAACCATCTCCAGGGTGACCGCCAGACGGCCACACTGGCACTCCTGGTCGCGGGCGCCTGCGCTGGCTTTCTGGTCTTCAACTTCAACCCGGCGCGCGTCTTCATGGGTGACTGCGGCAGCCTCCTGCTGGGCTTCATCCTGAGCAGCTCGGTCGTGCTCGGCTCGGCGAAGAAGCCCGGCGAGCTGCTCGTGACCCTGCTCATTCCCGTGGCCGTGATGGCGCTGCCAATCCTCGACACCACGCTTGTCACGATCATCCGAGCGGCCAACCGCCGGCCGATCTCGCAGGGTGGCCGAGACCACCTCTCGCACCGCCTCGTCGCGCTCGGCCTGAGCGAGCGGCAGGCGGTCCTCTTGCTCTGGCTGATCAGCGCCGCCGCGGGCCTCCTCGCGATCACCTCGAGCTTCCTGGGACCGTGGATCAGCATCTCGCTGGCCGGTCTGCTCGGCGCGGGAATCGCCCTCTTCGGCGTCTACCTCGGGCAGGTCGGTGTCTACACCGAGGCGCAGGTGCAGCTCCTCGAGCGCACGAACGGCCTCGTCGGTCGGCTTGTCGTCGGTGGCAGCTCCCTGTACAAGCGCCAGTTCAGCGGCATCATCCTGGACATCGCGCTCATCAGCATCTCCCTGCTGGCCGCCTACCTGATCAAAGAAGAGGGCGTGCTCGAAAAGCGCTTCGTCGAGCAGTTCGTCCAGATCTACCCGTTCATGGTGGGCATCAAGATCTCACTGCTCTACGCCTTCGGCGCCTACCGCGCGATCTGGCGTTTCGTCGGACCGTCCGACATCAAGCGGATTGGATACGCCTGTATCCTCGGCTCCTGCCTGGCGGTGCCCGCTATCTGGGCGGTCTACCGCGCCGAGGCCCTCAACCGCTCCGTCCTGCTGATCGACGCGGTGCTGTGTGTGGTGCTGGTCGTGCTGTCTCGCATGTCGTTCATCATCATCCGCGACCTGATCGCTCGCCTCCAGCGCGGCGATCAGCGCCGCACCCTGATCGTCGGCGCGAACGACGTCGGAGAGCTGGTCCTGCGGGCCATGTCTCGTGCGAGACGGCGAGAGTACCAGGTTGTCGGCTTCCTGGACGACGATCCGACGCGCCAGCACCTGGCGATCCACAGTATCCCCGTGCTTGGCAAGACAGACGATCTGGAGCAGGCGATCCGGAAGACCGGAGCAGGCGAGGTCATTGTCGCGGTGCCGTCCGTCGCGGCGCGTCAAGCGCTGAGCGCGCGCGCCGTCGCGGCCGGGGCCGTCTGCCGAGACGCACCTGACTTCTTCCGCCACCTCATCGACGGCGAGCCCGCCGCCAATGGCCACGCGCCGAATGGCCACCGTCCATCCGCATAGGCGGAGGTGAGCGTGCTCGGGACGTGGCTTTCAGTTGGCGTGTGGATGACGCTGATCCTGCTGAACTCCTCCGTTCCCGGCACGCCCAGTACTCTGCCCGGCCCGCTCACGACGCTGTTTGGGAAAGGCGGTCACGTCGTCGAGTACTCCGTTCTTGGCCTGCTCGTGACCCAGGCGCTCTCCGTCTCACGGGGTGGCCTGCGTGTCTCCGCTCGACCCGCCGTGGCGATGGCCGTCGTGCTGTGCGTCGCGTTCGCACTGGCGGACGAGCTGCGTCAGTTGTTCGTGCCTGGACGCGCGGCAACGCTGTCGGACCCGGTGCTGGACGGGATATCAGCCTTTGCTGGCGCCTGGGGCTGCCGCCGGTTTGTACTCGTGAGTCGACCGCGTGAAGCCGAGCAGGCGGCCAGCGGCCGAGAGGACAGCGTAGCTTGCGAACGGAGCGATGAACAGGTACATCGGTAGCACCTGGCGGTAGCCGTAGCTGTTTGGCAGGAAGACGGTCATGATGGCCAGATGCAGCCACACGAAGCTGTGGAGCAGCCGGGCCTCCCGCGTGCGGGCAGCGGGCAGCAGGAAGCTCAGCAAGTAGAGCAGGCAGAGGGCGACCAGCTCGTAGCGAAGCCCTTGCTCTCCTTCCAGGGCGAACGAGAGACCGACGCTGTAGAGCGCGAGCGGCGGCAGGGTAGCCAGGTAGCCCAGCGGGTCCTGGCGCACGAACTCGAGGATCTCCCGGCTCGAGCGGTCGAGACCGAGGGCGTTGTAGAGCGGCACCTCGTAGATCTTGCCGGTGCGGACCTGGTCGGTCAGGGGGTGCGCCAGCGCGAGCGTCGCCCCCGCGTTCGCCGCGGTGAGAGCGGGTCGCCCCGAAACGACGAAGTTCCGGACGGGTACGAGTACGACGATCGCCCAGCAGGCCACCAGGCACACTGCGAGGTACCGAAGCGCGTCCCTCAGCACCACGCCCTGGCGCCGGAAGCCGGCCGCGACCACGCCCAGCGCAAGCGGGACCCAGCCCATCGTCGGTCCTCGCGTCACCGCGCACAGGCCCAGCAGCACGCCCGCGATCGCGGCTACAAGGGCTCGTGGTCGGCGCATGAGGTGCAGCAGCGCCAGCGCGGCGGCCGGCAGGAGCCAGAAGTAGAGATTCTCGGAGAGCAGCCGTCGCGCCACCCACTCGAACAGCAGCGGAAAGAGGCCGCAGAGCATCGCGAACGCCAGCCAGGCGGTA
>JADZDV010000058.1 GCA_020850915.1 Chloroflexota bacterium
CCTTGCAGGTCTCGAAGTCCACCTTGTCCACGCCGACGCCGGTCTTCTGGATGAAGCGGAGCTTCGGCGCGGCGTTCAGCAGCTCGCCACCGGTCGGCGCCCAGCCGGCGAAGATGACATCGGCATCCGCGACGATCCGCTTCTGCTCCTCCATCCCGTAGTCCGAGGCGTAGTTGCGCTTCCAGTCCGATGGAATGGCGTCGTTCATGATCGGGTACAGGATGTCCGGGAACACGTCCAGCATGGCAACCGTCATCGACACGAGCGTCCTCCTTCACGGTGAGGCTATCAAGCCAGCCGCTCCGTCAGGGCGGGGCGGCGCTCGACCACAACGGGGACATCACGGCGCTCAGCCGCGGTTGAAGCGGCCTGGGTGTCGAGCCAACTGCGCCATGCCGGGGTAACAAGTCCGTACGCCAGGCCCTCGGCTCGATCCGAGTGTAGAGGACGGTCCCCGAGTACGCAACCGGACGCCAGGGCACGCTCCGCCCGGCCGGCTCACCGCGTGTCGATTGGTCGCTCCCGCCTCAGGACCTCTGTTGCAGGACGTAGGTGGTGAGGCTCTGCGCGGGCACGCGCGCCTCGAGCAGGCCCGTCGCGTCCAGGCCGGGAAGCTCGACCGATTCCAGATCCCGCTCGGCGCTGGTCTCCACGGCGACCGCGGGAACGAGCCGACCTGTCGCGGCCGCCGGTAGCTGAAGTCGGAGCAGCGTCGCGGCGGAGCCCGGTCGGGCGTTGTTGACGATCACGATGGACCAGTCGGCGCTGACACGCTCGCCGCGGCTCGACGCCGGCAACTGGACGGGCGGCACCCGCGGCGCCGGCGCGCTCGGCGCACCAACCGTCGGCCTGGAAAACGCCATGACGTTCAGGTTCGGCGGCCCGCCCAGCACGTCGTGACGCCGGTCGCCCGGACGAACGTACCGGCTGAAGTTGCCCATGGCGTAGTACCGCTTGGTCGGGTAGATCCGCTGGTTGCCGTTCGTCGCGAACTTCGCGTCGTAGTAGAGCAGGCCGTCATTCCAGCCGTCGTCGTTCGGCCGGTTGACGGCGGTCGGGTCCTGCGAAAGATCAGCGCCGATCTCCGAGGAGCAGGCAACCCACCAGTGGAACGCGGCGTCGTTGGCAACGGTCATCCCCTGCCACATGAAGTTCGCCATCATGAGCGCGCCGGCGATCGTCGGGTCGTACTGCTGGCCCCACGAGCCCGTTCGCGAGTCGAAGCAGCAGATCTCCGTGGACCAGAGCGGCTTGCCAAACCGCTCCGCGAGGTCGCGCGCTCGCTCGAGGATCAGGTTGTTCGGGAAGTCGTAGCGGTGTACCGCCAGCGCCGCGACGTCGTTCGCCGTGCCGCCGGCTCCCAGCCAGCGCGAAGCCTCGCGCATGAAGTGCTCGCCGGTCTTGCTCGACTCGTCGGCGATGATCCGGCAATACGGCGCCCGCGCTGCCAACTCCCGGCCGACCGCCTGCACGACGGTTGCCCGCTGGTCCGGAACGACGCCCATCCCCTCCTGTCCGCAGGTCTCGAACAGGTAGTCCGGCTCGTTCATCGGGCTCACATAGGAGAGCGTGATGCCCTCGGCCTCCCGGAAGCGAGCGACCACGTCCACGAGATAGCGCGCGTAGGCTTCTTCCGCGCCTGGCGCCAGCTTGCCGCCACAGGATGCACCGTTGGCCGTCCAGATCGGTGGTGCGCTGTTCACAAAGCCGATGAGCAGGGGGACGCCCCGCTCGGCGGCCATGCGCAGAAACAAACGGCCGCCAGGATCCTTGCCCCAGTCATACGTGCCCGGCGACACCAGGAAGCTCTCCGGGGCGCGCACCGGATTCTTGACTTCTACCCCGCCGCCCCCGATGTTGTAGCGATAGACGCTGAGGGCGATGCCGCTCTTCCCGAACAGCATGTCAGCCACCGCCTCGCGCACAGCCGGGGCAAACTTCACGAGATCGTTCGGCCACCAGGCGCCGGCGGCGCCGAACCCCTGCATCGTCTGAGCCGGTGAGACGCTCACCCTCGCGGGCAGAGACGACGCCGGATCGGCTGCACCGTCAGCCTCGCCGGACGCTCGCCCGGGCCGGCTCATCGCCGAGGCGGTGGCCAGGACGCTCAACGCTCCCGATACGAGGAAACTCCGCCTGGACAGCCGTCGGCACGGCAGCATGCTGCACCCCCACCTTCGCTCCGACCAGGACCAGAAACCGACACGCCCGCTCAGCTTCGCCTGCTCGCGTGGCGTCGTCACTGGTGACACCTTGACGAATGTTATCGTCCTGCGCCAATGCGCTGCCGCCATTCTGGCACCGGGCCAATCGTCCGTCAAGTGGCGTGACAGAGTCCGATGGCTCCTGGAATCCTTGACAGGCTCCTCCCCCTCTCATACGCTGTCTTCTGACAGGGCGGGTGGGGTTGTCGTGTCAGGCCCGGCCGAGTCGTAGTGAGCGTCGCGCGCTGCTCGGCGCCGCGGGCGCCCTCTCCATCCAGTCACTGCTGGCGGGCTGTTCACCCGCGGCGCCCGCTGCGCCCCCTTCGGGCTCCTCCGCTCCGTCGTCCGCCCCTGCTTCGTCTGCGCCAACTGCTTTGCCAGCCGCCTCCAAGCCGAAGCAGATGACCCTTCGGATGAGCAACATCCAGCCCGCTGACTCGCCGGAGGGCCGCGCCACCGACGTCCTTGCCAAGCGCGTCCAGGAGCTGACGCACGGCGAGATCACCCTGAACGCCGTGCACGGCGGGCAGCTTGCCACGGACTCCGCCGCCGGCCAGCAGATTCAGAACGGCACGATCGACATGGCCGCCATCGGCATGTGGACGAATCTCATCAAGGCCGACCGGGTTTTCGAGCTGCCGTACGTCTTCAGCTCGCGGGAGCAGGTCCGAAAGGTCCTGGACGGTCCGCCCGGCCAGACGGTGAAGGAGTCTGCCAGCGGCACGGGCGCCGTCTTGCTCGACTGGTACCTGCTCACCTGGCGCTCCAGACCAACGCGGTCGACGCCGTGGAGAGCTCCATGCAGTTCATGCTGATCTCCAAGCACCAGGAAGTCGCGAAGTACGTGGCCCTGACCCACCAGAGCGTCAGCCTGCTCGGCATCGTCATCTCCCAGATCGCCTGGAACAAGCTCTCCGACGCGAACAGGGCCGCCATTCAGCAGGCGGTCAAGGAGAACGCGGCCCTCCACGACGCCGACGCCGCGGCCTTCAACAGTGGCCCCGTGTAGAAGGGACTCACCGAGGCCGGCGTGACGATCATCCAGGTGGACACCGCGCCCTTCAAGGTGGTCGCCAGCCAGGTCGTCTCGCAGGTGGGGACGGATCCAACCCCGAAGACGGTGCTGGAGCAGCTCCAGGCGCTCGGTTAGCGATCGGTTAGCGACCGTCCGTCAGAGCCGGGCTACGACCCGGCCGTGTCCCGTCCCCGGGCGCGCGCCGGGTCGTACATCTGCATGGTGCAGAGCAGCGCGATCGGCGGAAACGCCAGCAGCGCTGCCAGCGCCGTCGGCAGTCCGCGCTGGTCCGCTAGCATTCCGAGCAGCGGGACGACCATGCCACCGGCGCTGACCGCCAGGCCGAGCGTCACACCCGACGCCGTGCCGAGCCGATTCGGCAGGTACTCTTGCCTCAGCGTCGTCTGCATGCTGAACGGCAGGTAGATTCCCACGCCCAGCGCCGCCGCGCAGACCACGGCGAGCGGAATGGACGGCGCCAGCAGCACGCCTATCGGCGCCGGCACGACCAGCGAGTACGCCAGGCGGACCGGGAGCAACCGCCCGCGCCGGTCCGCCAGCCAGCCGCCTGCCACCGTGGCGAACGTCCCCGAGGCCAGGAGCGCGGTCAGCGCCGTGCCGCCCGCCACGGTGTCCCCGCCGAGATGGCGGATGACGTGCAGCGACAGCAGCGACGAGACGCCGAAGGACACCATCGAGCGGCAGATCGCCAGCACCGTGAGCCACCTGAATGCCCGCCAGTCGTCGCGCCGAGCCGGTCCCGAGCGCGCGGCGCCACGTTGACGACCCGCCTCGGCCGAGCGGTGCAACCGCGCCAGAAAGAGCAGCAGCGCGGGGACAGCCCCCTGGTAGAGGTCGTCCACCAGGTGCGAGAGGAACATCAGCCAGAGCGCGCCACCCGGCCGGCGTGTTGCCTTCGCCGCCGCCGACTCCGCCGCTGGCGACTCGATTGGCGCGCTGGCCAGACGCTCACTCACGCTCATCCTTTCCAACCACCAGTCACTCGCCACCAGCCACCCGCCACGGGCCACTCGCCACGACCAGGCGTCCGGCTTGGCAAGGTGCTATGGTAGCCGAGTCCGATATTCCGCCTGAGGAGCGTTCAGCGCATGAAAGTCGCGTACGTCTTTGCCACGTCTGGCCACACGGCGAGCTACAAGCTC
The DNA here is from genome assembly GCA_020850915.1 of Chloroflexota bacterium. The sequence continues at coordinate 4,383 of JADZDV010000058.1, forward strand.
GGCAAGATGATCCTGCCGCAGCTCGAGCAGGGCATTCACGGCGCCGAGGTGGTCGGTCTGTTCTTCTTCGACGACAACACCTTCGTCTGTCGACAAGGCGATCCGATCGGCGAGCGCCTGGCAAAGGTCGCCCGAGAGCAGAACATCCTGCTCATGCTCTGCGACCAGTGCGCCCTCGAGCGCGGCCTGGCCGCCATGGAAGGCGTGCCGCCGGTGGACGAGGCGGGCAACCTGAGGTCGCCGCTGAAGACCCGGCCCACGGACGTGGTGGAAGGCGTGACGGTCGGCTGCTTCCCGGACCTGTACGCCGCCCTGGCGGGCAACCCGCCGGACCACATCATCACGCTGTAAGATCACGCACCAACGCCTCGGCTGGCGCGCGGTCAGGCTGCCGCGCCAACCGAGCGGTGGCCTGACCTAACCTAACCTAGCTGCCGTTGCGACGGGCGTGGAAGCCTCGGCAGGTGACAGGGCACGGACGTCTGTGCCGCTGTGCTGGAGCCCGGGATGGTCCAGAACCGATTGCTCGCAAACGGTGCCGCTCTCACCGCGGCGATCATCTTTGGCACCACGCCGGTCGTCACACGGGTCCTGGTCCAGGACATCCCCCCGCTGAGCCTCGCCGTCCTGCGCTCCGGCCAGGGCGCGCTGATCCTCTGGCTAGGCCTCATCATTGGCGGCAGCGCGTACCGGCGGATGGAGCGACGCGACCTGCCGTTCACGATCGTCCTGGGCGCCATCGTCTTCGCCAGCTTTCCGACCACCTACAATTTCGGGTTCCGCTTCACCGAGGCCTCGCGCGGGACGCTCCTGCTCTCCTCCGTCCCGGCCATCAGCGCGCTGCTCGCCGGCCTGCTCGGTCGCGAGCGCCTGGCTCAGCGCCAGGTGGCCGGCGTCGCGGTGGCGTTCGCGGGGGTTGCCCTGGTGATCGCGGAGCGCGGCGTCTCCGGCCCGAGCGGGAACGCCTCCCTGCTCGGCGACGGCCTGCTGCTCCTGACGGCGCTGAGCCAGGCCGTCTACTCAGTCTCCGCCAAGTCGCTGCTCGCCCGCTACCGCGCCGTGACGGTCACGGCGTACGCCATGGCCGCCGGCGCGCTGATCTTGCTCCCGATCGCTCTCCAGGAGGGCCTGCTCGGCGCGCTCCCGCGGTTGGACACCCGCGGTGTGCTGCTGCTGCTCTTCCTCGGTGTCTTCGGCGGCGCGGTGGGCTACTTCTGCTGGAACTTCGGCCTCACGCACCTCTCCCCACCGCAGGTTGCGATCTACATCAACCTGGCTCCCGCGGTTGGCGCCTTCCTGGGAGCGACGCTGCTCGGCGAGCAGTTGACCATGATCTTCTTCGCTGGCTTCGTCACCGTCCTCTTCGGCGTGCTCCTGGTGAACTGGCCGCGGCGGAAGGCCTCCATGATGGAGACAGCAGTCGTACATCTATCCGCGCCAGATTGAGGGTAGGCAACGTCAGCTTCAGATCTGTAACTCGGGGCCAGGTCGGGCTTACCAGCGTGGTACGATGTGCTCGTGGTACAGAGCCGCCAACATAAAACCGACGAGCAACTGATCGAGCGGCATGTCGATTCCGGGTGGGATCGATATCCCGGTGGCCTGGCAGACGCGAGGCTCCGTGACTCCGGCGTGCCGATCTGGGCCCTGATCGGCCATCTTCGTGTCATCGGCCAGGACACTGCCCAGCTTGCACGCGACTACGAAATCTCCGCTGAAGCGGTTGCGGCAGCGTTGGCTTTCTACCGTCACCACAAGCGCGTCATAGACGCCCGCCTCGTCCTCAACGAAGCGTAGAGCGGCTGTAGTTGGCCGACTTCTACTTCGATAGCGATGTCTCTCTGACTGTCGCGCGGATGCTCAGCGACGCTGGTCATGACGTTACGACGGCGCGAGACCTCAGACTCCAGGCAGCCGCGGACGATCTCCACCTTCTGACGGCAGTGCAGTCGAATCGTACGCTGGTATCCCACAATCGCCGCGATGTTGTCTTATTGCACGACGCGTGGCTGCGCTGGCCTCGAGCCTTTGGATTGGCTCTTCCACCGCATAGCGGGGTGCTTGTCCTCGACCAGACCATGCCTGCGGGACTCTTCGAGGCGATCGAGAACCTGCTGGGCACTGTCAGCGGTCAGCGTCGCGCAAATGAACTCTTCTGGTGGAGAACTCATGGTGGATGGCTGCGCTGGGTAGGAGGCGCAACATGGTCTACTGTGGTCTGACGTTGCTCCCCAGATACCATCCCGCCTGCTGCCCGAGCCCCTGGCAGTCACAGAGCAACAAGATTCCGAAGGAGCAGGCTTGTGCTGATGGCTTGCTCCAGCACGGCTCCTCAACGCGCACGGGCCAGCGAGTATGTTGACGGATTCCCCCATCTGCGAGATAATGTAATTAGTCATATGATGGCATGTCCGCCGCGGGGACCGGCTTCAGACCAGGCGGGACGATCGGATGGATGTATTGAACCTCAACACTGGCATCGCAGACGCGGTAGCCCTCCTCGAAGCCGGCGACACCTCGGACAGCACGAAACGGGCGCTTCGCTCGGCGTTTCTGACACGTGCGCTTCATGCCCTCTCCGAGATGGCCCAGGATCTGGACGACGAGGCCCTCGGTCGCGCGGCCGGGGCTCGGACGAATGCCGGCGTTCTGCTGCGCGCCCTCGAGCATCCGTCAGCAGTAACGGCGCTGGAAGACGATGATCCACTGGCCCTGGCCAGGCTCCGCGGGCTGGCAGCGCGCGAGCAGGTTCTCACCGCCGAAGGGGGAACGCTGACATCGGAGCAGGTCGCCGAGCATCTCCGAATCAGTCGCCAGGCGGTGGACAAGCGGCGCCAAGCCGGCAAGTTGATCGGCCTGGACATCGGCAGGCACGGCTACGCCTATCCTGCCTGGCAGCTCGCCCCGCGCGGTACCCTGCCTGGCCTCGAGCAAGTACTCGAAGCGATGACCGTCCGAGACCCCTGGATGCAGGCGGCGTTCTTCCTGAGCGGCGACCCGCGCCTCGAAGGGAAGACTCCACTGGAACGCCTGCGCCGCGGCGACGTCGATGCCGTGCTCTTGGCCGCGCGTGGCTACGGCGAGCATGGCGGAGTTTGAGGCAGGCGCCCGTCCCGGCCCCCATCCGGAGCCCTCTCCAGACCTCGCCAGCCAGCCGCTTCCCTTGCGAGTCCTGAAAGCGACTACCGCCCTGTACCGGCTCCACCCACTCCGGTACGAAGACCAACCCCTGTACTTTGGTCAAGGGCTCGAGAACCGATTCGCGGCCCCGGCGGGCGAATTCGGCGTGCTGTACGCGGGCGACTCACCGCACTGCGCCTTCGTCGGGACGTTCGGCCGCCAGCTCGGCATCAGACTCGTTCGGGAGCCGGTGCTTCAGGAGTACTGCCTGACAGATGTCCATCTCCTGGCGGAGCTTCGCCTCGTAGACCTCACGGGAGCCCGCCTCCGGAGCATCGACGCGGATGCCCGTCTCCCCCATGGCAGCTACCCCGTGACCCAGCGCTGGTCACTGACCCTCTGGCAACATCCCGATCAACCAGACGGATTGTGCTGGCATTCGCGGCTGGACGACGATCGCCTCTCCTTCGGCATCTTCGACCGCGCCAGCGAAAAACTCGTCCCTGCCTGCCAGGGCAGCCTCATGCTACCCAAACACCCGGCGCTTCTCCGAGAAATTCTGGAAAGCTACGAATTCGGGCTGCTTTAGCGCGTCTTGTGCACCTTGCGGGGCTGGGGACGTATGGTGAAGTACGTCCCGACGAGACCCTTGGCCACGCGGCCTTTCCAAGCTCGCGTCTGCCCAGTCAGAGCTCCACCGCCTGAGCGAGCCGCCTGCTGACTTCTGCCAGATCGTGAGCCGTCAGAGCGCCAATGTGATAGATCACCCGCGCGGGATCCATGGTGAACAAAACCGGCTTGAGTGCTGATGGATACCGAAGCCCGGCCGCCGGCCAGTCTCTCAGTACGTAGTCGAGAGGCCCCGTCGCCTTGGCTACCTGAGAAGTAATCGCGGCCAGTATGATGTCTGGCTCGGTACTGTGATAGAGCGAGCCGCTGACGACGACAGCGGGGCGAACCTTTGTCGTGCTCAGATCGCTGAAGGGAAATGGAACCAGTACAAGCTCACCCCGTGGGAACGTCATGGATCTCGCGCCAGTTATCGTAACGGGCGTCCTCGTCGTTGTCCCAGACACGGGCCAGAGCCTCCTCAGATGCGAACGACCACGCCTGCCGCTCGGCCTGAGCGTCAACAAGCTCGGTCACGTGAAAGAGAATATCCAGCGCTCGTTCGATAATCTCGTCTTCGCTGACTCGTCCGGCCTGCGCGAGTCGGCGCATCCGCTCAGCCCGCTCCGCGGATAGTCGAATGCGCCGTTCTACCAGGGTATCAGTCATCTTGGAGCCCCGTTTCTACTTCGCCTCAGCCCGAAACATTATGCCGCAAGGGTGCGCGTCTCCTTTAGGATCTTCGACCGCGCCGGCGAAAAGCTCGTCCCTGCCTGCCAGGGCAGCCTTACGCTGCCCAAACATCCGGCGCTTCTTTGAGAGATCCCGGGAAGCTACGAATTCGCTCTGCTCCAGTCCCCCGCACCCCGGCGGCTGTGGGATACCGCATCATGACGTCGCTCCCGGCTGGTGCGTCGCGAGGGCACGTTCGACGAGGCTCGCCACCCGCTTACCGCGCGCCCGTGCGCTGATAAGCAACTTTTGCACGTCGATCCAGCCGCGACGGATGGCCTGCGCAATGGCCAGCTCAATCTGCTCGGGCTGGGTGCCGGCCTCGGCCGCGTCGAGGACGGTCCGCTCCGGAGAAGTGAGACGGATACCCTCGCGGCTGCGCACTTCGCCATCAGCCCAGCGGCGCGCGCTCGTATGGACCACAACGCCCAGTGGCGGCCTGTTCGCGAGGGAGCGCCGGGCGCGCGGGACGGTGAGGTGAACCGCGTCCGGAACGACGTCACTCAGATCCCAGAGGTCGAGGGCGCTCTCGTGGGAGACCACGGAGATATCCTTGCCGACAGCAAGCCACGCGGCGGCAACGTGCTCGCGGGGCGAGAACGGATAATCTCGGAAGCGGTAGACGCCACGGTACACACGCTGGAACGTGCCTCGCTTGACGTGATACGTCAGCATGTCGGGCGCGTAGCCGCAGCGGGCCGCCTGGTTCGTGGTGAAATACCCGTCCTGCTCACTGGCAACATCGAAGAGCGCCTGGCGGTTGGGTCCTCGCCCTGTCACGTCTTTCAATACCTGGAACTTTCCCAATTAATCGAAGACATGATACGTCGCGTGGACGGACTCGCGCCATGGGGAGCCTCACCGTGCCCGATTATCCCGCTCTGACCGGCATCACGCGCTCGGCGTTGTCCCAGGCGATCTGGCGCGCCACGGCGGGGTCGAGCTGGCCGAGCAGGGCGCGGTAGTAGGCCACCATCCGAGTCACGTAGTCAAGGTCGTAGTGGTCCGGCGCAAAGAGGTCGAGGCCGGTCAGGAACCGATCGGCGTGATCCTGGAGCAGGCTGCGCCAGACCGGCATGAGCATTCCGTTGGACTGGAGGAGGACGGTACCGGGACCGATCCAGGGCGTCCGCGCCGAGAGGTCGGCCAGCAGGTTCGCGTTGCGCTCCAGGACGCCGCGCACGACCTCCGGCGGGCCGTGGCCCGCGTGCGCCCAGACGAACGTCGATCCCGGCGCCGCCTGCACCGCCCGCTCCAGCTCGTCGGCGAAGGACCATTCTTCGTGCACGGTGATGGGCGCTCCGTACTGGCCGGCCAGGCGGTACGCCGCGACCAGGCGCGGGTCGCCGGCCGGCACGCTGGTCGCCGGACGCACGGTGCCGCCGGCCAGGCGGAAGGCAGAGTGGCGCAGGATCACCTCGCCCAGCCCGCGCACGTAGCCGCCCGCCAGGAGCTGCTCCAGGCCCTGGGGATTGAGGTAGGAAGAGCCGGGCGAGACGGTGTCCAGGTAGCTCTCGGCCAGAAACGGCACCAGCCGGCTCGGAAACCGCTCCCATGCGCCGGTGGCCATCGGCCAGGGGCGACCGAAGACGACCGCTGCTTGCACCCCGGCCGCATCGTAGAGCGCGATCAGGTCGTCCGCCGAGATGGCGAGCGATTCGTCCAGGTGGGCGTGCGCGTCGAAGAGCGGCCCGTCGTACGCCGAGTCTGCGCACACGGTATGGCCCGGCCAGCCGGCGACCAGCGCGGCGGCGCCAACCGCGCCCGCTCGCAGCACCGTCCGTCGCCCGACTCGTCGCGCCACGCTCCCGATCCCCTGCGCCGAGATCGACCCATCGTCGCACCCAGCGACCGGCTCACGCCAGTCCCCGCGCGCCACGCGCTACAGTACGAGCCGTGACCTCCATCGACGACATCCGCCCTCTGGCGCTTTCCGCCAGGCCAACCGGGCTGGCGACGTCCGAGGCGGAGGCCCGTCTTCGCCGAGACGGTCCCAACGTCTTGCCTGTCGCGCCGTCGCCGCCCGCCTGGCGCCTGCTCATCGGGCAGATGGTCCACTTCTTCGCCGTGATGCTCTGGGTTGCAGGCGTCCTGGCGTTCATCGCGGGCATGCCAGAGCTCGGCATCGCGATCTTCGTCATCATCATCCTGAACGGCCTGTTCTCCTTTGCCCAGGAGCACCGGGCCGAGCGCGCGGCCGCTCGGCTGCGCGATCTCCTGCCCCGCCGCGCGGTCGTCCTGCGCGACGGCTCGCCCCGCGACGTGGACGCTGCCGAGCTCGTCGTCGGCGACGTCGTTCTCCTGGCGGCCGGCGATCGGATCTCCGCCGATCTCTCGCTGCTCGAAGCGCACGCGCTGGCCGTTAATACGTCGATGCTGACGGGCGAGAGTGTGCCCGTGACGCTGGAAGCGGGGGCCGATCTGTACGCCGGCACGTTCGTCGTGGAAGGAGAAGGAACCGCGGCCGTCACGGCCGTTGGCAAGGCGACCCGCCTCGCCAGCATCGCGCGTCTGGCGCAGGCAAGCCGCCGCCCACCCAGTCCGCTCGCCCGCGAGCTCACGGCGCTCGTCCGCAAGATCGCCCTCATCGCGCTCGGCGTCGGCGCGACCTTCTACGCGATCGCCCTCCTGCTCAAGCTGCCGCCCGGCGACGGCCTCCTGTTCGCGATCGGCGTCACCGTGGCGCTCGTACCAGAAGGGTTGCTCCCCACCGTGACCCTCTCGCTGGCGATGGGCGCCCAGCGCATAGCCAGGCAGCGGGCGCTCGTCCGCCGGCTCGAATCCGTCGAGACGCTCGGCTCCACCACGTTCATCTGCACGGACAAGACCGGCACGCTGACCTGCAACGAGATGACGGTCGTCCAGGTCTGGACGCCCGCCGGCTGGGCGAAGATCGACGGCACTGGCTACGAGCCGAACGGCCAGGTCACGGCGGATGGTCCCGCCTCCGCGGCCCTCGACGAGCTTGCCCTTGCCGCGGCCCGCTGCTCGACCGGTCGGATCGTCCTCCAGGAGGGCTGTTGGGTCTCGCAGGGCGATCCGATGGAGGCGGCGATCGACGCCCTGGCCCGCCGAGTCGGCCACGATCCGATCGCGGACGAGCAGGCCCGGCCCGCCGTTCGTCGTTTCCCGTTCGACCCGCGCCGCCGAAGGATGTCCGTTCTCGTGGGGGGACGCGTCTTCACCAAGGGCGCGCCGGACGCCGTGCTTCCACGCTGCCGGGACGTCGCCGGTGCCCACGAGGCGCTCGAGTCTCTGGCCGAGCGGGGCCTGCGTGTGATCGCCGTGGCCACGCGCGACGCCAGCGCGCTGCCCCCGGGCGCGACGACGGAGGAGGCGGAAAGCAACCTCGAGCTGCTGGGCCTCATCGGGCTGGAAGACCCGCCCCGGCCGCACTCTGCGAGCGCCGTGGCCGCCTGCCGGCAGGTCGGCATTCGGGTGGCCATGATCACCGGCGACCACCCCTCGACGGCCCGCGCCATCGCGCGCGAGATCGGCCTGCTCGGACCGGATGCGCTGGTGCTGGAGGGCAAGGACCTGCCAGTTGACGAGGCCGAGCTCGGCGCCCTGGTCGACCGGGACGGCACGGTCGTCAGCCGCGTCACGCCGGAGGACAAGCTGCGCCTCGCCCGCGCACTGCGCGCACGCGGCCACGTCGTGGCGATGACCGGCGACGGCGTGAACGACGGCCCGGCCCTCCAGGAGGCTGACATCGGCGTGGCGATGGGCCGCTCCGGCACGGACGTGGCCCGCGAAGCCAGCGACCTCGTCCTGCTGGACGACGACTTCGCCACCATCGTGACCGCCGTGGAGCAGGGCCGTGCCACCTTCTTCAATATCCGTCGCTTTCTGACCTACCACCTCACGGACAACGTGGCGGAGCTGACCCCGTTCGCCGTCTGGGCGCTCTCGGCCGGCCACTTCCCGCTCGCCCTCGGCGTCCTCCAGGTGCTCTGTCTCGACGTCGGAACCGACCAGTTGCCCGCCCTCGCCCTCGGCACGGAGCGGCCCAGCAATTCGGTGCTCAAGCAGCCGCCCACCGGCAAGCACCTGGTGGACGGCGAGATGTTCCGCCGCGTCTTCCTCGTCCTGGGGCCGGTTGAGGCGCTGGTGGAGATGC
>JADZDV010000059.1 GCA_020850915.1 Chloroflexota bacterium
CGAAGTCGACCTCACCAAGCGCGGCCTGATCTTCTCGGCTGACAGCGGCACCCCAGGGCGCCTGCCGCCGGTCGCCATCGGGCTGGACGTCGTCCGTATCTGGGACTTGAACGGCCGCCCCGTCTTCGACTACACCGCCCCGCCCGGACTGCCCGCCGCCGAGCCGCCCACCCGCGACGCGCTGACCACGGATGGCCCTCGCTACGACCGTGTCCAGGCTGCCGACGGAGCCGGCGTCCGCCTGTACGCCGAGCTCATCCAGGAGAAGGGAAAGCCGCTTGGCATCGTCCAGGTCGGTCGCTCCGAGGCGGACCTGGAGGCGATGCTCGGGCAGCTTCGCCTGCTCGGCCTGCTCGGCCTGGCTGTCGCCGTCGTGCTGGCCTGGTCCGGCGGCTCCTTCCTCGCCGCCCGAGCGCTGGCGCCGGTCGACCGGATCACCCGCGCCGCCAACCGCATCGGCGCCGAGGGCCTCTCAGAGCGCCTCTCCATCCAGCTCCCGAATGATGAGCTGGGCCGTCTCGCCACGGCGTTCAACGCCATGATCGAGCGCCTCGAGCAGGCCTTCCAGCGCCAGCAGCGCTTCACCGCCGACGCCTCCCACGAGCTGCGCACCCCGCTGGCCATCATCCGCTCCCAGGCCGAGCTGGCGCGCGACCGCCCCCGCGAGCCCGCCTACGACACTGCTGCCTTTGCCAGCCTCTACGAAGAGAGCGAGCGGCTGGGCCGCCTGGTCGAGAGCCTGCTCGTCCTGGCCCGCGCCGACGCCGGCGCCGCCCTCCGTCTGGCGCCGATCGACCTGGAGGCGCTCGTCGCCGAGGTGAGCCAGCAGGCCATCCTCCGCGCCCAGGGGCGGGGCCTCCAGCTCATCACCCGCATCGCGGAGACGCCGCCGGTCCGCGGTGACGAGACCTGGCTCGTCCAGCTCCTGCTGAACCTGCTGGACAACGCCCTGCGCCACACCCCGGCCGGCGGAGTCGTCACGGTAAGCCTGGCGCCGGCGCCAGGTGGCCTGCGCCTCGAAGTGGCCGACACCGGCGGGGGCATTCCAGCGGAGCACCTCCCGCGCCTCTTCGAGCGCTTCTACCGCGTGGACACCGCCCGCGGTCATGCCACCGGGGGCAGCGGCCTCGGCCTGGCGATCTGCGCCTGGGTGGCCCGAGCCCACGGCGGCCGCCTCGAGATCGCCAGCGAGGTTGGCCGGGGCACCACCGTGAGCCTCTGGCTACCGGCCGTCGAGCCGCCTCAGTCGTCCTCCGGATCGCACTCGATCGAGAGCACGGTCCCGTTGCCGGCGTCCACCTTCACTTCCAGCCTGGGGTCCGGGCCGGTCACGCCAGCGCCGTAGACCGTCTTCACCGACCAGACCACGAAGCCGTTCTCGCCCTCCACCAGCGCCTTCCGCACCTGGCGGCTATCCGCCGGGTTCGTCGCCGCCAGCGCGTTGGCGGTCGCCTGGTCCTTTGGGAACGTCGCCAGCGGCGTCAGCGCCTTCGTGTCGTCCTCGCCGATGTTCTCCGGCTTCGGGATGCTGCCCTGAATGGCCGGCTGCTGCTCCTCCCGGTCCGCGTCGGGGTTGCTGCCCGACGTCTGATGGTCCTCGTCCGCGGCGCCGTTCTCCGACACCGGTGTCACCAGGGCCGCCGCGTCCCCTTGGTCCAGGGTAGGATTGAGCGACACCGCCTGGCACCCGACGACGCGCACCGGCTGGGCGGCGTGCGTTGTCGGCGCCGTCAAGGTGAACGGCGCCAGCAGGACCGCCGTGACGACCATGGCGCGACGGCCATGCCAGCCCATCGACGATTGGAACAACATCTTCTTCTCCGGCGAAAGAGTCCGTCCGTTTGGGTGACGCCCGTCTCCCCGTCACTCTGGCTCACTCCCAGCATACGCTCCCGCCCTGAAACCCACGTGACCGCCCCTCGTCCCCGTCGCCCCACCGACGCCGGGGTCTGATCGACTCTTGTTGGCACGGTCGTCACAGGGGTGCAGTAAGCGGCGCCCGTGCAACATCGCGGGCCAGCCCATCGGGACCATCGGGCGCAGCAAGCAGCGCCCCCACCGGGCAACCGGTGCTGCAACATCTTCGGGACGGATCCCCCCTCTCCTCGCCGCCCGGGCCCGCGCATTGGGTCTATACTGTCTCAAGTAGGCTCTCCTAACGAGACATGGCAGGGCAGCACGGGGGAACCAGAGGAGCAGAGACATGGCTGAGACCACGCGCGTGAGCAAGGGTGAGTGGGGCACCCGGAAGACCTGGGTGTTGCGCCAGCTCTCTGAGCGAGGCTTCCGCGAGACCGATGCTCGCCGGGCGATCGTCGAGACCGCCCTCAGCCTGGACGGCCAGTTCACCGCCCGCCAGCTCTTCGAGCGCCTCCACCCCTGGGGCATCGGCCGCGCCACCGTCTTCCGCGCGCTCGATCTGCTCGTCGAGCTCGGCGTGCTCAATCGCCTCCACACCGACGAGCGCTGCAGCGCCTACATCGTCTGCGCCGATCAGCACCACCACCATCTCGTCTGCGAGCGCTGCGGCGCAGTCCAGGAGATTAGCGACGCCCGCGTCGAGCGCGCCGTCCGCGCGATGGCTGTCGAAGCCGACTTCCGCGCCCGCGAGCACCACCTCGAGATTGTCGGCGTCTGCCGCGGTTGCCAGGAGGCGCACTAACCGCCAACGTGGCGCTCCTGGCGCCGGACGACTCCCTCACGGAATGGCCCGGCTCGTCCACTCCATTGGGTCCACGTTCACCCCGTGGACCCACATCTCCCAATGCAGGTGCGGCCCCGTGCTGAGGCCGGAGCTGCCAACCTTCGCCACCGGCTGGCCGCCCTGGATCTCCTGGCCTTCCTCCACCAGCCACTCGGAGAGATGCGCGTACGTCGTGTACACGCCTCCACCGTGATCCAGGATCAGCACCTTGCCGCGCAGACGGACCTCGTCGCGGAACACGACCCGGCCGTTCGCCCCGGCGATCGCCGGGGCGCCCGAACCAACCGCGAAGTCCGTCCCGCCGTGATGCCCCTCATACGGTCTGCCGTTGTAGGATCTCACCTCGCCGAACTCCGTCGTAATCGGTCCCTTGACTGGCTGGATGAACGGTCCCTTCCAGCGCGGCGGCCCGCCGTCGTCCCGGTAGAACGAGCGCAGCCGCTGGTCTTCGTCCGACCGGACCGCGGGCGACAACAGGTCCGCCATGGTTGGCGGGAACTGCAGACTGTCCTGGGTGAATTCGTACGAATCCACCGTGAGCGACGCCTCGGCGTGGCCGGCGTTCCCCGCCGCGTCCCGCGCGTCCACCACCAGCGACTCCCGGCCCGGCTGCTCGTCCGGGTCGATCCCGAGCACCGCCCAGCCCCCCGATCCATCCAGCACAAGCTGGACCGGCGCACCGCGCAAGCTGGCTGTCGCCTGAACCGGCTCGCTGCCGCGAATGTGGATCAGCGCCGTGTGGCCCTGTGCCACGCGCGGCGGCAGCAGCTCCACTTCGATCGACGGGGGCGTGTTGTCTGACTGGAAGCTCACGCTGGCGCTCGCCGCGTTGCGATGGAGCGAGGCGTCCTCAGCGCGCACGACCAGCGTGTGCGGTCCGTCCGCCAGGCGAGTCGTGTCGAGCCTCAGAGGCAGTCCCGGCGGCAGATCCTCGTTGTCGACCGCCGCCCGGACCACCTGGGAGCGGTCCGACGGCTGCATGCGAACCTGGACCTCCACAGTCCCACGGACCGACGGGGGAAGCCCTTCGACCGAGAGGCTGGGCGGCTCGTCGTTGGTGAGCCACCAGTAGCCGAACGCGGCGGCGGTCCGACCGGGCCCGGCGGCCGCGGCCAGCAACAAGACGACGAGAACAAGACGGAAGAGAAGCTTCAAGACTACTCCGCCATCCGCCGCCCGCTCTCCAGCACTGTTTTGAGGTCGCTGAGCACCCAGCTCCAGCCGCCGCCCGCGCCGTGCTCCTCGGCGCCGCCGGAGACCAGGAAGGCCAGCTTCGGCTTGCCCTCCAGCGCGTGGGTCAGGGTCAGCCGGGACACCCCGTCCTTCATCTCGGCGATCTCGTAGGTCACGCGGGTGAACCCCTCCGCGCACAGCTCCTCGTCCATCACCATGCGCCAGGACTGGACGAGCTTCCGCGGCGGGTGCGCCTCGATCACCTCGCCGTCGACCATCAGCTCCGGCGCGCCCAGCGATTGCATCTCCTCGTTCGAGAGATGGCGGAACGCGGTTCCGGGGCGGAGCTCGCCCTCGTAGCGGATGAAGCCACCGTAACCGTAGCGGTCCGTCCACTCCGGCCTTGTGACCGCGTCCCAGATCGCCTGGGGCGCCGCTTTGATGTAGACCCGGTAGACCTGCGTGGTCGCCCCGGTCGCTACTGTCCCTGTCATGCCTGGTCCTCCAGCTCGGAATTCAGGTTCGCGAACGCCTGGACGTGGCGCTCCGGGTAGTGTCGCTCCACCGGTCGTGGGTCAGCCGAATGGGGAGAGGATTGAGATGGCTGCGTGACCAGAACGTCACATGTCAAGAGTGGCCGGGGGCGGCGTCTCGAGCTGGGCCCGCATTCGTCGTGCAAGGTCGCCCTGCTGGAGGAGCGTGTACACCTTGTTGCCCGGGCATTCGGTGGGCGCCTTATCCCGATGTCCAACCACCGCCGGGGCGCTCAGACCGAAGCGGCTCACCAGCCAGGCCGCCGTTGCCGCGGCGGAGGCCATCTGCGCGCTCGTGGGCTGCTGCACGTCGTAGTCGCCGATGAAGCAGATCAGCACCAGGCCGGTCGCGTCGTAGTAGATCGAGCGATTGCCCACCACCGTCGGCGGTCTCCCGGCCCAGACCGTTCCCTGCAGGTCGATCAGGAAGTGGTAGGCGATATCCTCCCACTCCCGCTCCGGGCCGACGTGGAACGACTGGATGTTCCGCAGGTACTGCTCCACCGCTGGGCGACCGTACCATTCGGCGCCGGTGTGGTGGATGACCACCGTGGTCGGCTTGTGCGGCGTGTACGGGCGGACTGGCGGCGCGGCACCCCAGGCCGAGCGCGGCTTGACGAAGCTCGGCAGGCCGCTCGAAGCAGCGCCGGACGGCGTGGCGGGCGCCGCCTGCGCCAGCGGCGCTCGCGGCCCGGCTCCTATGGCAACTGCGCCACCAGCCGCCAGCGCGGCGGCCATGGACTTCACAAGACGACGACGGCTGGGGTACTTGACGCGCGCTGCTCGCTCCACGGGCTGGCTCCCGGCTCCAGGTGCTTCCACCCGCCAGCATAGTACGTCCGCCCGGGAGAGACCCTGACGAGATGTTCTCATTTGCGATACAGAGTGACAGTCGCCTTCCGTCGCCAGACCGTCGCGCGGCGCTCCACAGAACGGTCTGGAGAGAGGCGCCAAACGGGCCGTAGGCTCAGCGCGACGCGCGGCGTCGCTCCGCGGAGCCGCCCGCGCGGCGGATCCACAGCGCCACCGCGAAGCACACGGCCGCGCACAGCACGATGCTGGCGCCTGAGGCGATGTTCCAGTGGTAGGAGAGCAGCAGGCCGAGGACGGCGCTCACGACGCTCACCAGGGCAGCCGCCAGCATCATCGTCGGCACCCGCGTAGCAACCTGGCGCCCGGCCGAGGCCGGGATCACCAGCAGGGCGGTCACCAGAATGATCCCCAGCGTCCGCAACGAGATCACCACGGTCAGGCCGATCAGTGCCAGCAGCAGGTAGTAGATGGCGCGGGCCCGCACCCCCTCCACCCGCGCCATCTCAGCGTCGAAAGCGATCAGCACCAGCTCCTTGTAGAGCAGGAACGTCAGCAGCAGGACCAACCCTCCGGCCACCGCCAGGAACTGGAGGTCCACCACCCGCACGGCCAGCACGTTGCCGAACAGGTAGCTCTGGAGGTCCGGGAAGACCTTCACCGCCGTGATCAGCGCGATGCCCACCGCCGCTGAGGTGGAGAAGACGACGCCCACGGCCGCGTCGAAGCGGGTCTTCGTCTGCTCCGCCAGGTAGCCGATCAGCAGCGCCAGCATCATGCCGAACGGCACCCCAACCACCAGCAGGTCCAGCCTCAGGACGTACGCCAGCGCCAGGCCGGCCAGGCTGCCGTGGGAGACGCCCTCGCCGATGAACGCCAGCCCCAGCAGGACGACGAACGTGCCGATCACGGCGCACACGAGTCCCACGCCGAGCGCGCCGACCAGCGCCCGCTGCATGAACGGGTAGGTCCAGGGTTCCACCAGCCAGGCCGTCACCTCCGGCACTACGGGCCCTCCCGCGGCGGGACCGGCTCGACCCGGTGGTGGATCGCCCCCGGCTCCGCTGGCGCAGGAGGCGTCGAGCTGGTGCGCAGTCGTCCGGCCGACAGCGTCCAGTACTGATCGAAGCGAAACGGCCGCAGCTCCTCCACGTCGTGCGTAGCGATCAGGAGCGGCACGCCACGCGCGCGCAGGCTCGTCAGCATCTCGCCGATCTGAACCCGGTTCTCCGCGTCTATCCCGGCCACCGGCTCGTCCAGGACCAGCAGGTCCGGCTCCTGGGCCAGCGCCCTGGCGATGAATGCCCGCTGCTGCTGCCCGCCCGAGAGCGCGCCAAACGGTCGGCTCGCCAGGGCATCCATCCTGACATCCTCCATCGCGGCGGCGGCGACCTCGCGGTCCCGCGCGCCTGGGCGCCTGAACAGCCCCAGCCGCCCGACCCGACCCATCATCGCCAGGTCGAAGACTGTAGCCGGAAAGCCTCGGTCCACTTCACGCAGTTGCGGCACGTAGCCAATCTGCGACTTCCGCCGGTCGAGCCGGTGCGGCGGCTCGCCGAAGAGCTCGACCCGACCGGACCACGGAACGAGCAGGCCGAGGACCACCTTCAGCAGCGTGCTCTTGCCGGAGCCGTTCGGCCCCAGCAGCGCGGCGGCCTGCCCAGCCTCGAGCGTGGCGCTCACCTCGTGGAGCACCGGGTTGCCCTCGTACCCAGCCTCCACGCCCTCGATCGCCAGCGCCGGCGCGCCTCGCCCCATACCGCTCTTCCTACTTCAACGCACGCACGACCGCGTCGGTCGTCGCCTGGAGCAGGTGAGCATAGGTGTCGGCCGGAGGGCCCTGGCTGAGGCTGTCCGTGTAGAGGCCGGCCACGTACGTGGCGCCGGTGTCCGCCGCGAGCTGCCTGATGAAGCGGTCGCTGAAGCCGGCCTCCCCAAAGACCGCCCTGACGTGGTTATCTCGCACCACCTGCACCAGGGCGGCATAGTCCTGCGCGGACGGGTCCGCGCCCGGGTTGGCGCTGACGATCGCCAGGTACTTCAGCCCGAAACGCTCCGCGTAATACGGATAGGCGTCGTGCATGCTGACCAGGTAGCGATTGGCCGGCGGAATCTGCGCCACCTGCTGCTCCAGCGCCGCGTCCAGCGCTTGTAGCTCCGCGGTGTAAGCCGCCGCGTTCGTGTCGTACACGCCGCTCCCGGCCGGATCGATCCGTCCGAGCGTCTGCCGGATCACTTCGACGTAGGCGATCCCGTTGCGCGGATTGAGCCAGAGGTGCGGGTTGCCGCTCCCGCCGCCAAAGCTGCTCAGCACGGGCAGCCCCTCGGAGAGCCGGACGACGGCGATCTGGTCGTTGCCCGCCGACTCGATCGTGCTGGTGAGGTAGTCCTCGAGCCCGAATCCGTTGGCGAAGAAGACTTTCGCCGTTGAGACCACCGCCACGTTGGCCGGTGTCGGCGCGTAGTCCTCCGGCCGCGCGCCCCGTGGCACGAGCGCCACCACCTCCACCCGGTCGCCCCCGACGCGCTCGATCATGTCGGCCAGCGGCGTGATGCTAGTCGCGACCTTCAATCGCCCCGGCTGCATATCCGCCGGCCGCGGGCTCCCGCAGGCGGCGACGAGCAGCCCCAGGGCCATCATCGCCAGCAATCGGAACACGTCACGCTCCCGCGGTTAGATCGAGTCTCACAAACACACGGGGCCAGCACGTCCCCGCCGTATCACCAGAGCCCGAGCCCACAGAGAAATTACGTAGACTCAGTCTCAATAGCGATTGTAGACGGCGTGGCGTGTGGCGTCAAGGAGTCTGGGGCGCCGGAGGGTACGCCACGTGTGAGCGCGGCGACGATGGACCGGCGACCGGTCGGGCCACCGGAGGCATCCCGAGCGAGGTGTTGCACCAGCGATGATCGGGCCTGGCGCGGCCGCGGTGAGCGAGGCACACCGTACGTCCACAGACTCGTCTATCATCCCGAGGTTGCGAGGGACCGCGTGGTGGGAGACCGCCAGACGGAGGCGGACCGGCCCGGCAGCCGCTTCTCGTTGCCCCAGTCCAACGAGAGCCCCTGCAGACCGTTGGCTGTCAGCTCACGGTCCGTGTGCCGCACGGCCTCCTGGAGCTCCAGAGCGACCAGCGAGGCTGCCTCGAGCAGTAAGCGAGGGGTCTCCGTCGACCGGTAGTTCACCGTGACGCTCCCCACAGCAGGCGTATTGAAGCCGTCTCGGCCTTCCTGTATACAGAGCGCACATGATCTGGCGAAGACGCGGCCCGCGTGGCGATGAACGATAACGGGCGAGGGAAAGAAGGGCGCAGCAAACAGCGCCGCTGCCGTGGGTCGGCCGGCTGCTGCTACTCGGGTTGGTGAGCGACATGCGGCCAGTCCGCGTTCTCAACCTCGGCCGGAGCGCCGCCGCGGCGTTCTGCGCGCGGATCCTCGGCCAGCTTGGCGCGGATGTGCAGTCGCTCGACCCTTACCCCCCACCTGACCTCCCCCCGCTGGGGGGAGGGGACGATTTCGTCGTCATCTCGGACCTGCGCCCCGGCGAGGCGGAGGCGCTTGGGCTGCCGCTGATGGTCGGCTGGCCGCGTGGCTGCGTGGGTGTCTCGATCACGCCGTTCGGCCTGCACGGCCCGGACGTCGAGCGGCCGGACGATGGTCCGATCCTGGCCGGCTGCCGAGAGGACGTCGCCTCGGCGCTGACCGGGGCTCATGCCGCGGTGGCCGCGCTGGCCGCGCTGCGCTGGTCCGCTCGGCGGCGACGACCTGTCTGGGTCGAAGTCGCCACGGTGGACGTCCTCGCCGCCTGCCTCGGCGACGCTCTGCCGCGCGTCTTCTGCCCGCGCGGCGGCTCGCGAGACGAGCGCGCTCGGGCGACTGACCCCGGCGTGCTGGTGCTCCCCTGCGCCGACGGCTACGTCGGCGTGCCGACCCTGTCCTCAGACGATCGCAGCCTCCTGGCGGGCATGACCGGCCTGGACGCCGTTCGCGCGGCATCAGCCGACCTGGCTTCGCTGCTGGCGCCCTGGCTGCGCACGCGCACGCGCGAGGAGGTCTTCGCGGAGGCGCGGCTCTGGCGCTTGCCGCTCGCGCCGGCGCTCACGGCCTCGGAAGTCCTGGGAGATCCCCAGTGCGCGGCTCGCGGCGTCTGGTCGCGAGCCCGCGGCGACCTTCCAGTCGCCCGCTCG
>JADZDV010000060.1 GCA_020850915.1 Chloroflexota bacterium
ATTGATGCCCCTGGCTGCGCCCTCTGCCTACAATACCTCTATCCCGCCGGCACAACGGTTGCCTTCCCGGCAACGGGAGCCAGCGGGAGCCGTCAGCAAGGCGGTGGCTCCGCGGCCGGCCCGGGCGCTGGGTGGAGGAAGTGGCACAGCGTCGTGCCAGGGAGGTCAGTGTGGATCGGTATGCCGTGCCCGTGCGCCGTGGGCGCTCGGTAGCGCTTTCAGACTTGCAGCTTCGTCGGATCGCGAAGGGCCTCGGCCTGAGCGGCGACGGCGTTGCCAGCGGCGAGCAGCCGCTCATCATTCAGGCGCTCTGCGCTCTGCCCCTCGCGCAGCGCGCCGACGCCATCCAGGTCGTCCAGCTCCGCTTTGCCGCCAAGCTCGACGTCGAGAGCATCGCCCGGGAGTGCGGTCTCGACGCCTGGGAGGTCTGGCAGCTCGAAGCCAGCTTCCTCAGGGAGATCGAAGCCCTCTCCAGCTCCGTCCGTCAGACGGCGGCGCAGGCTTCCGTTTAGACCCTGGCGCAGCGGCGGCACGAGAAGCCGCGAAGGGAGTTGGCGGGAAGGCGGCGGCTCACTGCGTGCGTGGTACCCGTGGCCAGGCCACAATACCCCCTGTCATCCTGAGCGCCTCCTCCTGTCATCCTGAGCGCCAGCGAAGGATCACGCCGTAGGAGACCGGCAGACGGAGTCGGACCAGCCTCGTGAGCGTGGGAACGGGCGCGGGGGCTGGCTGACTTCGGGCGGGCCGTCTGCAACTGCGTGATCCTTCACTTTGTTCAGGATGACACTTTGTTTCCTGACCTGTCTGCCGGTACCGAGCAGGTTAACGGACGCTCCTTCGTTCAGGGCTGACTTCTTCGCGGCTTCGCGTGAGACTCGTCCATCCGGGCGCTTGACGGCCTCCGGGGCAGGCACTACCATCTGTGCGCCTGGCTCAGATATGACAACGGCGCCCGCCTGTTCTCCGCCCTTTCGCTCGACGGGTTGCGCGGCGACGTTCCAGGGTGGAGCAGCAATGCTTGAGATCAGTCCAAGAGTGAGGGAGGTTGCCGAGCGCCAGCTCGCGGGCCTCGCCTCCGCGAAACCGGCCGGCGAGGAGCGGCCCATCACCACCGTCCGCTCGAAGGCGCTGCACGACCTTCAATTCCGCGCGGCCGTCGAGGGGCACGTCTTCGTTTCTGATGAAAAGGAGCACGTGGGCGGCCACGACGCCGGCCCGGCGCCCATGCGCTACTTCCTGGCCGGCATCATGATGTGCCACCAGGTCTGGTGCGTGAAGAACGCCGCCGTCAGCGGGGTCCAGATCGACCGTCTCGAGTGCGAGATCTCCGGCTACGCCGAGCATCCCGGTAGCGGCGACGCCCTGGAGGCCGGCCGCGGCTTTGCCAGGATCGCCTACGCCGTCGAGCTGGACTGCCAGACGAGCCCGGAGGTGGCCTGGCAACTCGTCGATCTGGCCACCCGCCGCTGTCCGGCCTTCGTGACCGTGCAGCGCGGAACGCGCATCGACCTGACGCTGGTCCACAACGGCGCCCGACTGGGCGAGCGGAGCTACGGCGAGGCGCGGGCATGAGCAAGAGCGAGACAGCGACGAACGGCCACGCTCCGCGCGACGAGCGCTTCCGCATCGGCGCTGGCCCGCGCAGGCGCGAGACGGAGCGCTTCGTCCAGGGCGCCGGCACCTACGTGGACGACATGCAGCTTCCGGGCATGCTCCACGCGGCGTTCGTGCGGAGCTACCAGGCGCACGCGCGCATCCGCGGCGTGGACGTCGAGGCGGCGAAGGCCGTCCCGGGTGTGGTGGGCGTCTTCACCGCCCAGGACGTCAACCCGCGAGTCAACCCGGCGAAGGGCAGCGGCAGCAAGCTGGTCCGCGACCTCACGATCTATCCGCTCGCCGAGGGAAAGGTCCGCCACGTCGGCGAGGCGATCGCCGTGGTCGTGGCGGAGAACCGCTACGCCGCCCAGGATGGCGCGGCCGCGGTGGTGGTGGACTACGACCCGCTCCCGCCGGTCGTCGATCCCGAGGCGGCCATGGAGCCGGGCGCGCCGCTGGTCTACGAGGAGCTGCCGAGCGGCAATGTGCTGGAGGAGATCCACTTCAGCACGGACAACGTGGACGAAGTCTTCGCGCAGGCTGATCGCGTCGTCAGCGCCCGCCTCCGATCGCACCGCATCACCGCCTGCCCGATGGAGGCGCGCGCCATCGCCGCCTCGTTCGACCGGGCGACGGGCGAGCTGACCGTCTGGTCCTCCACCTCCGGTGTGCACGCCATGCGCGGCATCATCTCGCGCTGGCTCGGGATCGGCGAGAGCAAGGTGCGGGTCATCGCGCCGGATATTGGCGGCTCGTTCGGGGGGAAGAACAGCTACTACCCCGAGGACATCGTCGTCACCCACCTGGCCCACCGTCTCGGCCGCCCGGTCAAGTGGGCGGAGCTGCGCACGGAGCACCTCGCGACCTCCCACCCGGGGCGAGACCAGGCCCACTACGTGGAGGCCGCCGTGCGCTCGGACGGCCGCATTCTCGGCCTGCGCGATCGGATCGTCGCGGACCTCGGCGCGGCCCCGGCCGTGGACATCGCCCTCACCGCTACCACCCTGTACATGACCGGCGGCTACGACATCCAGGAGTACCGGGTAGACGCCTACGGCGTCGCGACGAACAAGACCCAGCATGGCGCGCTGCGGGGCATCGGCAAGGCGGACGCCTCCCTGGCGATGGAGCGGCTGGTGGACATCATCGCCCGCGAGCTCGACCTCGACCCGGCCGATGTGCGCTTGAACAACTTCGTGCCGGAGGACCGCTTCCCGTACCAGACCGCCACCGGCGCCATGCTCGACAGCGGCCGCTACGCGACGGCGCTGCGGCAGGCGCTGGAGCTGGCGGACTACGAGGGGATGCGGGGCGAGCAAGCCGCGGACAACCGACCGGGTGTTCGACGCGGGATCGGCATGTCGTTCGTCATCGAGCCAACCGGCGCGGCGCGCCGCGGCCAGGGCGGCGGCTACGGCGCCTGCCGCATCCGGATGGAGCCGTCGGGCCGGATCGCGGTCTTCCCGAGCATCAGCCAGCAGGGCCAGGGCCACATCACCTCGATCACCCAGATCGTGGCCGACCGGATGAGCGCCTCGCCGGAGTCGATCGACGTCTTTGAGGCGGACACCGCGACGATCCCGTTCGGCTTCACGACCGGCAGCAGCCGCACCTCGATCGTCCTGATGCCGGCCGTCTACGTGGCCGCGAACCTCTTGCGCGAGAAGGTGCTCAAGATCGCCGCCCATCGCCTGGAGGTCGCGCCCGAGGACCTGGAGATCGACGGCAACACGATCCGCGCCCGCGGCACGTCCACCCGCTCGACCACGGTCCGCGACGTCACCCGGATCGCCTACGGCGACATCGACTTGCTGCCGTCGGACCTCGAGCCGGGCCTCGAGGTGACGGGCTACTTCGCCAACCCCAACATCAAGTACGAAAACGACGAGAAGGGGCGGCGCAATGAGTTTGCCGCCTACCCGTACGACGCGGCGGTCGCGGCGGTGGACGTGGACCTGGAGACGGGCGAGATCCAGATCGTCAAGTACGTCAGCGTCCACGACTGCGGCGCGGTACTCAACCCGCGGATCGTCGAGACGCAGCACCGCGGCTGCATTGCCCACGGCATCGGGGCGGCGATGTACGAGGAGCTGCGCTACGACGAGGACGGCCAGCTCGTCAACTCCACCTTCATGGACTACCTGCTGCCGACGGTCAACGAGATCCCGGAGGTCATCCTCGGCCACCTCGAGACGCCCACGCCCTTCACTCCGCTGGGCCTCAAGGGCGCCGGCGAGACGGGAATGCTCAGCCCGCCCGCGGCGCTCGGCAACGCCATCCAGGACGCCCTCGCACCGCTGGGGATCGAGCTGCGGGAGACGCCCTACACGGCGGCCCGCCTTCGGAAGCTGATCAAGGCCGCCGGCGTGGAGGTCTCCGACGCCGACGCCTGGGCCCGGGCAGGGGGCTCGTCCCGGGGAGAGAACGCCCGTGGTTAGTATCGAGGTCACCGTCAACGGCAGGGCGCGCCGGGCGGACGTCGAGCCGCGCCTGCTGTTGATCCATCTCCTGCGCGACGTCCTCGGCGTCACCGGACCCCACGTCGGCTGCGTCGTGGGTCGTTGCGGCGCCTGCACGGTCGTCTGGAACGGCAAGCCGGTCAAGAGCTGCATGGTCTTTGCCGTCCAGACGGACGGCGGCGAGGTCCTCACGGTCGAAGGGCTGGCCGGCGAGCGCGGCCTCCACCCGATCCAGGAGGCGTTCTGGAGCGCCGACGCGGCCGAGTGCGGCTACTGCACGCCGGGCATGGTGATGTCCGCCTACGGCCTGCTGAGCCACAACCCCGCGCCCTCGACCGAAGAGATCAAGGCTGCTATTTCTGGCAACATCTGCCGCTGCACCGGCTACACGAACATCGTCAGGGCAATCCACGACGCGGCGGAGCGGATGCAGCCGGCCTTCCTGGCGTCCACGGAGCGGGCCGATGTACCCTAACGCCTTCGACTACGTCCGACCCGAGTCGTTCGCGCATGCGCTGGAACTGATGGCGCGTCATGGCGAGGAGGCGCGACCGCTCGCCGGCGGCCAGAGCCTGATCCCGCTGATGAAGCTCCGCCTCGCCAGCCCGGCCGTCCTGGTGGACCTGAACGCCCTGCCCGATCTCTCCTACTTCCGCCGGCAGAACGGCCACCTCGCGTTCGGCCCGCTGACCCGTCACGTGGAAGTGGAAGGATCGGAGACCGTCGGGTCCGCGACGCCGCTCATCGCCGACGCCATCGGCAAGGTGGGAGACGTGCAGGTCCGCAATCTCGGCACGATCGCCGGCGCGCTGGCCGAGGCCGATCCCGCTGGCGACTGGGGCCCGGTGGTCCTGGCGCTCGGCGGCGAGATCCAGTGCGAGAGCGTGGAGGGCACGCGCGTGCTAGACGCCGACGCCTTCTTCCTGGACTTCTACACGACGTCGCTGCGCCCGGACGAGCTGATCTCCGAGGTGCGGCTGCGCACGCCTCCGCCGGGCAGCGGCGCCTGCTACCTGAAGATGGAGCGGCGGGCGGGAGACTTCGCGGTCGTCAGCGCGGCGGTCCAGGTCTCGCTGGACGAGGACGGCGTCTGCCGTGAGATCGGGATCGGCCTGAGCGGCATTGCGCCGACGCCGGTCAAGGCGACCGCGGCCGAGGCCTGCCTGCGCGGCCAGCGCCTCAACGGGGAGCTGGTGGCCGAAGCGGTGCGCCTGATCGACGGGGCGATCGATCCGTGGTCGGACGCCCGGGCGCCGGAGGAGTACAAGCGCGAGATGGCCGGCGTGTACTTCCGCCGCGCCCTCAAGCGAGCCTGCGAGCGAGCCGGGCTCGCGGCTAGCCAGCCAGTCTGACAACCGAGTCGCCAGGCGAGCCGGGGGGAAGATGATCGAGGTCCGGAGCCTCTCCAAAGCGTTCCAGGTCGATCGCGGCGAGGTGCGTGCGCTGCGCGACGTCAGCTTCGAGGTGGAGGACGGCGAGTTCTTCACCCTGGTCGGTCCGAGCGGCTCCGGTAAGAGCACGGCCATTCGCTGCGTCGCCGGCCTCGAAGTACCGGACAGCGGCGAGATCAGCATCGCCAGTCAGGTCGTCTACTCCAGCGAGCGCGGCGTGGACGTTCCGACCGAGCGCCGCTCGATCGGCATGGTGTTCCAGTCGTACGCCATCTGGCCGCATCTGAACGTCTTCGACAACGTCGCGTTCCCGCTCCGCCAGACGCGGCCTCGACCGGATCGCGCGGAGATCGAGCGCCGGGTGAAGCAGGCGCTCGGCGTCGTGCGGCTCGGCGGCTTCGAGCAGCGCCCGGCTCCCCAGCTCAGCGGCGGACAGCAGCAGCGCGTCGCGCTGGCGCGCGCCCTCGTCCGAGAGCCGCGTGTGCTCCTGCTCGACGAGCCGCTCTCGAATCTGGACGCCAAGCTGCGTGAGCAGATGCGCTGGGAGGTCCGGGAGCTGACCCGCCATTTCGGCATCACAACCCTCTACGTCACGCACGACCAGGTGGAGGCGCTGTCTATGTCGGACCGCCTGGGTGTCATTGTGGACGGCGCGCTGGTCGAAGTTGGGTCGCCACTCCAGTTGTACACGCGGCCACAATCGCTGATCGTGGCTCAGTTCCTCGGCGGCGCGAATCTTCTGGCGGGCACGGTCGTTGAAAGCGGCCTCACGCCGCTGGTCAGGACGGAGCTGGGGCTCGTGCGTGCCACGGCTGATGGCTCGTTCGCGTCGGGCGCCGCGGTCCACCTGTTGATCCGACCCGAGAACGTCATTCCGCTCAAGGAAACGGAGGTTCAAACGTCCGGTGAGAACGTCTTCCCGGCTGCGCTGAAGCGTAGCCTGTTCGTCGGCAGCTTCCTGGACGGCGAGGTGGCGGTCGGGCCATGCGAGCTGCGCATGTGGACGCCCCTGCGCAACGGCATCGGACCGGGGGAGCGTGTGAGCGTCGAACTGCCGGTAGACCAATGCTGGCTCCTGAGCGCGGAGGAGCGGCCGGCAGCGGTCGAGTCGTCACCCGTCAGCGCGGTTGGCGCATGATGACCATCCCACTTTCTTCGAGGAGGAGTCTTCCGTGCGACTACGAGTGAGAGCACTGCTGCCGCGGCTGGTCGTGCTGGTGGTACTGCTATCCGCCTGCACGCCAGCCCCGGCGCCCTCGACCGGCGCGAGTGCGCCTGCCGCGAGCGAGAGCAAGCCCGCCGCCCCCGCCGCTCCCGCCGCTCCCGCCGCCCCTGCCGCGCCAGCGGCGTCGCCCGCTGCCGGCGCGGCAGTTGCTCCCCCAGCCGCGGCGGCCTCGCCAGCCGTGGCTGGCGCCTCCGGGCCCGCCGCCAGCAAGCCCGCGACCCGGTCTCTGAACCTGCAGACGGTCATAGAGGCCGCCCAGAAGGAGGGGAAGGTCGTCTACTCCAACACCGAGCCACCGGAGCTGGTGCCGCTGCTGAAGAAGCGCTTCAACGAGACCTTCGGCACCAACATCGACGTGGAGCAGGTTGCGCTGCAGTCCCGTGCTGTCGCCACGCGCATTCGCCAGGAGATAGCGGCGAACAAGCTCGGCATCGACATGATCAGCCCATCCTCCGGCATCATCGCCAGCTTTGTGGACGACAAGGTGCCGGTGCTGATCGATCCGGTCGACTGGAGCGAGCTGGTGGGCTCCAAGCTGCCGGAGGTGAAGGACGTCGCCACCCGCGCGCCGGGCGCCTGGAACGGCCAGGTGCTGGAGTTCCAGCATCTCATCGATGCCCTCTTCTACAACACGCGGCTCGTGAAGGACGCCGACGCGCCGAAGAGCTGGAACGACATGACCGACCCGAAGTGGAAGGGCAAGAAGCTCTCAATCGACCCACGCGGATCGAGTACTTTCAAACTCATGCTGAAGATCGGCCCGGAGGCGAACACCGAGCTGATGACCAAGCTGATCGCTCAGGAGCCGTACTGGGCGTCCGGTAGCGAAGCGATCGCGGAGGTGGTCGGTCGCGGTGAAGCGATGATCGGGATCGCGAACCTTGGCCAGGTGCTTGGTCAGGCGCAGGCCGGCGTGCCGCTGAAGCCGGCGAAGACGGAGTACCTGCCGGCCGTCCAGCAGCTCATCACGCCGCTGCGAGGCGCCCCTCATCCGAACGCCGCGCTGCTCTTCGCCGCCTTCTACGCGGTGGAAGGGCCGAAGATCGCCGCCGAGCACGGTCGGCTGAACGATCGCGGCTGGCCGGACCTGGACAACCCCACGGGGCGCGCGGTCAAGGCGCTGGGCGTGCCGCTCATCATGGCGACCGACTCGGCCCAGGTCCTGGCGCTGGACAAGCACCAGGCGGCGCTCGGCGAGCAGATCGCCCGAGCGGGGGTGAAGCCGTAGACCCGGCGACTAGGGGGTAAAGGCCGGGGGCGACGTCCTTCCCACGTCCAGAGGCACCGCTCTTATGGAAAGGAGAACAGGCTCGAATGGCGAACGCCACGCTGGCCCGGCCGGGGCCTGCCCTTGCGCCGCGTCTGGTCGAGCGGCTGCGTCGGGTGCCGCTCCTGCCGGCCGTCGCGGCGGGCGTCGCCTGCGTACGCGTCCTGCCGATCCTCGCCGTTCTCATCCTCGGGTCGTGGCGCCCGCCGAAGGCGTTGCCGCTCGACGATGCCGGCTTCACTCTGGAGAACTACGGCGAGCTGCTCGGTGATCCCTTCATCTGGCGGCTCTTTGGCAATACCCTCATCTACGCCCTGACCTCCCTGGCAATCGGCCTGGCGATCGCCATCTTCCTGATCTGGCTGGTCGAGCGGACGGACATCCCATTCAAGGCGCTCATTCACACCCTGGTCTTCCTGCCGATCGTCCAGCCGCCTGCTATCGCGGCGTTCGGGTGGGTGCTGATGCTCAGTCCGCGCTCCGGCACTGTCAACGTCGCCTTGCGTGGCCTGCTCGGCACGGACTCCACGGAGGGTCCGCTCAATATCTTCACCTTCCCCGGCATGGTCTTCCTCACGGCGATCGGCGTGGTGCCGAGCATCTTCATCATGCTCAGCGCGACCTTCCGCAACATGGACAGTCGGCTGGAGGAGGCCGGCCGGACAGCGGGCGCCTCGCCGGGCGGTGTGCTGCGCCAGATTACCCTGCCAGTGCTCCTGCCTGGCGTCCTCGGCGCGGCGATCTACTACCTGATCCTGCTGATCGAGCTGTTCGAGATCCCGCTGGTGATCGGCTTCAACGCGAACTTCCTGGTCATCAGCACCTACATCTACCGCCTCGTCTTCTCCGAGTCCGGCTCCCCCTCGTACGCCCTCGCCGGCACGCTCGGCACCCTGGCGCTGCTCGTCGGGATCTGTCTCTCCTACGCCTACGGCTGGCTCACTCGCGCAGCCTACAAGTACGTCGTCATCTCCGGCAAGCGCTCCACCTACCGGCCGGTCCGGCTGGGTGCCTGGAAGTACGCCGGTCTGGGGTTCATCAGCCTGTTCCTGTTCGTCTCCGTTGTCATGCCGATCGGCTCGCTGGTCTGGAGCAGCCTCTTCCGAACCTACACGCCGCCCTCGCTGGAAGCGCTTCCCCGCGCCTCGCTGGCCGTCTACCAGCTCGTCCTGAGCGATCCGCGCTGGAGTCTGGCGATCCGCAACACCGCCATCCTCGTGCTCTCAGCCGCGACCGGCACGGTCGTCCTGGCGACGCTCTCCTCGTGGCTGGTCGTCCGGAACAAGGGGGCCTGGGCACGCTGGTTGGACACCATCCTCTTCCTGCCGCGCGCAATCCCCGGCGTTGTGATCGCGTTCGCCGTGTTCGTGACCTTCATCGTCACGCCGCTCTACGCCACGATCTGGCTTATCGTCATAGGCCACGTCGTGAACTTCCTGCCGTTCGCGGTGCGCTCGATGCACTCGACGATGCTCCAGGTGGACCGCGAGCTGGAGGAGGCGGCCCGTGCCAGCGGCGCCGGCACGCTCGCCACGGCCACCTCGGTCCTGTTCCCGCTCCTCCGTCCTGCCCTGGTGAACGCCTGGCTGTGGGTGGCGGCCCACAGCATCCGCGACTTCACGTTCCCCCTGATGCTGGCCGCCTCCGGCAACGTAGTGGTCGCTCAGTTCATCTGGCAGGTTTGGGAGCGCGGCAACCTCGAACGAGCGGCCGCCCTCTCCGTCATGCTGATGGCGGTCGTCGTCGCGCTGGTCATCCCGGCACGGTACCTGACGACCCGGCGGGCGGAGCTGTGACCAAGGAGTGCTTTCGTGCGAGGCATTACCCCGTTCCTGTGGTTCGACAACCAGGCCGAAGAGGCCGCGAGCCTCTACACCTCAATCCTCCCGAACTCGAGGATCCTGAGCGTCAGTCGCATCGGCGAAGCCGGGCCCGGCCCCGCGGGCTCGGTCATGATCGTATCGTTCGAGCTGAATGGCCAGCCCTACACGGCGCTGAACGGCGGCCCGATGTTCCAGTTCACCGAGGCGATCTCCTTCCAGATCGCCTGCGAGAGCCAGGAAGAGGTGGACTATTACTGGGAGAAGCTTCTCGAAGGCGGCCAGGAAAGTCAGTGCGGCTGGTTGAAAGACAGGTTCGGCCTCTCCTGGCAGGTCATCCCTACAGCCCTCTTCGAGCTGTTGAGCAGCGGCGACGCCGCGCAGACCCGACGGGTGACGGAGGCGATGCTGAAGATGGTGAAGCTGGACATCGCTGGCCTGAGGGCCGCGGCGGTAGGATGATACGGAGCTCGGTAGCCGCGGTCGGTCGCCCTTGCGCCACCAGGAAGTAGGGAGCTACTGGATAATGGCCGCAGATGGACCATGGCGATTATGCCTGGACAATGCCGTTCTCGGCCGGCTCATGCGCCGCGACACGGACAGGCCATGGACGAATTGCGATTTCGAGCCGACCGACGCGTTCGAGCGGGTGAAGCCTGCCTTCGACGAGGAGCTGCAACTCCTGAACGCAGGCTGGATGGACGACTGGGAAGAGGCATACGAGCGTATCGCCGCGCTCGGGATGACACTGGAAGACGAGAACACCGGAGAGAAGATAACGGAGTTTCTTCTGCACATTGATGGCAAAGATGCCTGGTTTCGATGGTGAGGCTCGCGGTCTCTGGTCTTTACAGGCAATGGCAGTCAATACCAGTTCATCGCACATGATTGTCATC
>JADZDV010000061.1 GCA_020850915.1 Chloroflexota bacterium
CGGAGACCAGCTCGCCTTCCTTGCCCGTGAAGTCCTCGAAGACGGACTCGCGCTCCGCCTCGCGCAGGCGCAGTAGCACCACCTGCTTCGCGGTCTGCGCGGCGATCCGACCAAAGTGCCTGGTCGTCACGTCGAAGCTCACTGTGCCGCCAACACCCACCTTCGGGTCTGTCCCGCGCGCCTCCGCCAGCGAGATCTCGTCCGGCGTCTCCGGCTCGCCCTCGACGACCGTGCGATCGTGGTAGATCCGGAACTCCTGCGTGCCGGGATCGATCTTCGCGGTCAATCGTTCGGCCAGGGAGTTCTCGTTGCGCTTGTACGCCGAGACGAGCGCCGCTTCAATCGCCTCGAGTATCGCCTCCTTGGAGACTCCCTTTTCACTGGCGAGCTGGCCGATCGCGGTGACAAGTTCACTTTTCATCGCTCTAGCTCATACCTTTCCAGCCATCACCAGGACCCGCGCTACCACGTGTGCCCACAAACAAAAGAAGTGGGGCATACCCACTTCGCAAGCGGCTGAGTTCTGGTCCATTATACACTAGCTCGCCGCCCTCCGGACAACGCGGAGCACCCCGGCGGCCGGCAGGCAGCGGGCGGATGTCGATGGTTCCGGCCACGGCCGCCGCATCCCGCTATCGTGGACTCCAGTTGACTGCATCGAGCGGATTGCGAATGTCATTCACTGAAATGATGACCATCAGCGTGACCAGGACGATGATCCCGACGAAGTGGAACACCCCCTCCCGCTCCGGCGAGACCCGGCGGCCGCGAATCGCCTCGATGATCACGAACAGCAGTCGTCCGCCATCCAGGGCCGGAATAGGCAGCATGTTCGCCACCGCCAGGCCGGCGCTGAACATCCCGGTCACCGTCAGCAGAGGGAACCACAGGCCCGTATCCACCGCCGCCTGTGCCGCGTCTCCCGCCACCTGCGCCATGCCCGGCAGCCCGATCGGCCGCACCGCATCCGCGGGCAGCAGACCTCGCAGGACCATAACCGGCGCCGACAGCGTGAGGCCGATCACCTGCACCGTGCGGTCAAAGCCAAATCTGACGGACTCCACCAGTCCGTGGCCCTTGACACTCGTGACGGACTGGATTCCTACGCCCATGGCGCCCTGGCCCTCGGGCGGGCTCACCCGTGGCGTGACCGTCAGAGTCACCTCGCCGCTCCCGCGTTGGACCACCAGCGCCAGCGAACGCCCCAGGTTCGCATTGGTGATGCGGCGAAAATCGTCGAGGTTTGGAATGGTCTGCCCGTCCAGGCTCACAACGACGTCGCCATCCTTCACGCCAGCCGCCTGAGCCGGCGAGCCATCGGCCACGCGACTGATCGTCACGGTGTTGGGGATCTCGGTCGGCCAGCCCGTGAAGTACGCCACGGCGAACACCACGACGGCGAGCAGGAAGTTCATCCCCGAGCCGGCCGCCAGCACAATCCCGCGCACCAGCTTGCCCTTGCTGGCGAAGCTCCCCTCGTCCGTCGGGTCTTCCTCGCCCAGCATCTTGACGAACGCCCCGAACGGGATCCAGTTCAGCGAGTAGATAACGCCGCCCCGCGTGATGCCGAAGACTCGCGGCGGCAGGCCAAAACCGAACTCCTGGACGACGATACCGGCCCGGCGGGCCGTCAGAAAGTGGCCCAGCTCGTGGACGAGCATCATGATGCTCAAGATCGGAATGATGGCCAGGATGTTCAAACTCAGTCCCATGACCTAGGAGGAACCCTTTCGATCGTCGCCGGCGCTGCCGCTGGAGAAATGGTACCACCCGCTGGGCGCTCGGCCGCCGTTTTCGCCACGAACGTCCTCGCCCAGGCCTCCGCTTCGAGGACCTGCTCCAGCCCCGGCTCTCTCCAGGGCACGTGCGCATCGAGCGCTGCCTCGATCAGCGCCGCCACATCCAGGAAGGCGATCGCTTCGCGGAGGAAGAGCCGCACCGCCTCGTCGTTCGCCGCGCTGAGCACGGCCGGATAACTCCCTCCAGCACGGCCCGCGCGATAGGCAAGCGCCGGGCAGCGGAACCGCGTCTCGTCGAGCCGCTCGAACGTCAGCGAGCAGAGGCGGGCCAGGTCCAGCGGCGGCGTCGGCGCCGGCAGGCGCCTCGGATGGCTCAGCGCGTACAGGATCGGCAGACGCATGTCCGGCGCCGCGAGCTGCGCCTTCATCGAGCCGTCGACGAACTCCACGAGCGAGTGGATGATGCTCTCGCGGTGCACGAGGATCTCGATCGCCTCGAGCGGGACGTCAAACAGACAGGCGGCCTCGAGGACCTCCAACCCCTTGTTCATGAGGGTGGCCGAATCGACGGTGATCTTCGGCCCCATGGTCCAGTTGGGGTGTCGCAGCGCGGCCTCGGGCGTCACGTGCCGCAGCTCGTCAAGACTCAAGTCGCGAAACGCGCCCCCCGACGCGGTCAGGATGATCCGACGCACGCTCGAGCCGTCCGGCCCACACGCTTCTCCCTGTAAGCACTGCCAGATCGCGCTGTGTTCGCTGTCTACCGGCAGGATCCTGGCTCCGCTCTTCGCGGCGGCCGCCGTCATCAGATGGCCGGCCATGATGAGCGCCTCTTTGTTCGCTAGCGCCACGTCCTGACCGGCGGCCAGCGCCGCCAGCGCCGGTTGCAGCCCGACTGTCCCGCTCGTCGCTACGACCAGGACGTCCACGTCCGGATCGGTCGCGATCTCCAGCAGCCCGTCGACGCCGCTGAGCGTCCGCTCGCCAGGCGAGGCCCAACTCCCACCGTTCACGGACGTCAGGCAGGCGATCGGCGGCCGCCAGCGATCGAGCTGCTGTCGGAACAGGTCGCTCGCACGCTGCGCGGCAAGCGCCGTGACGTGCAGCTCGCGGGGATGCCAGCCGACCACCTCGAGCGTCTGCTGGCCGATTGAGCCCGTAGAGCCCAGAATAGCGATGCGCCGGGGGGCCGCGGTCAACCGAGCGCCCGCAGGTAGAGGTACGCCGCGACAGCGGAAAAGATCAGCGCGTCCATGCGATCGAGGATGCCTCCGTGGCCTGGTATCAGGATACCGGAATCCTTCACCGCGCACTGTCGCTTGAGCAGCGACTCCGCCAGGTCCCCCACGACGCTTGCCAGCCCGACCGCCAGACCGAACCCCGCCATCCGCGGCGCGCCGAGCCCGGTGTCCACCGCGAAGATGCCCCCCACCACGCTCGCCGCCGCCAGACCGCCAAGCATTCCCTCCACGGTCTTCCCGGGGCTGATGCTCGGCGCCAGCTTCGTCTTTCCCAATGCCCGCCCGGTGAAGAACGCGGCGCTGTCACAGCTCCAGCTCGTCAGGAGCAGCAGCGCCGGCCAGGTGAAGAACCCCTGGTGGCTCACCTCCCGCAGCGGCGCGAAGAAGGACACCAGCCCGGCGGCGTACAGCGGCAACGCCAGGGTGAGCGACCAGTCCGCGATCGCGTGATCGAAGTCGGACCGTGTCAACTGCATCGCCAGCGACGCTGCCACCGCGACGCCGACCACAGCCAGCACATGCTCGCCACGGTACAGGCTCGCGTCGAGGATCAGACCTGCCGCCAGCAGTAGGCCGATCGTCCGCGATGGCCGGTAGCCCCCGGCGCGCGCCATATGGAGCGCCTCGGCCGTTCCCAGCAGACCGGCGACAAGCAAGCCGGCCCGAAACAGCCAGCCACCATCGTCAATCGGTCGGCCCTCGTACAGCGCCAGGAACAACAACACCGGAATGGCGACGACGCCGCTCAAGACGCGGGCACGCACACGCCCTCCCAGAGCCGCTGACCGGAGATTAGATGCTGCCGAACCGGCGCGACCGCCGCCCAAACTCCTCAAACGCTCGCAGCAGCTCCTCCCGATCGAAGTCGGGCCAGAACAGCTTGGAGGAGTAGAACTCGGCGTATGCCCCCTGCCAGATCAAGAAGTTGCTGACCCGGAACTCCCCGGCCGTTCGGATGATGAGGTCCGGGTCTGGTAGGCCTGAGGTGTGCAGGTGCGCTGTCAACGACTCTTCAGTCACCTCGTTGGCCTGCATGCCTTCCGCGATCATCCGGCGCACCGCGTCCACGATCTCAGCCCGGCCGCCGTAGTTGAACGCCACGTTGACTATCAGCCCTGGATTGTTCCTGGTCAGACCCACCGCGTGCTCGACGCGCTGCCTGAGCTTGGACGGGACACCCTCCAGCGATCCGATGTGGCGGAGCTTGACGCCGTTGGCGTGCAGCTTCGGCGTCTCGCGGTCGATGACCTCGCCAAGGATCACCATCAGCCCGCTCACCTCGTCTACCGGGCGCCGCCAGTTCTCCGTCGAGAAGGCGTACAGCGTCAGGACTTCCACCCCGACCTCAGCGCACGTCTCAATAATGCGACGAATGTTCTCCGTGCCCGCCTGGTGCCCGAACAGTCGCGGCCTACCGCGCTGCTGGGCCCAGCGGCCATTGCCATCCATGATGATGGCAGCGTGTCGCGGTATGGACGTGGACTCGGACGGTGGCGAGGCAGGCGGCGTGCTGAGCTGCATCAGACTTCTAGCACCTCTTGTTCCTTCCGCTTGGCCGCATCCTCGATCTGCGCCACGAAGCTGTCGGTCAGCTTCTGCAGCCGGTCGGTCGCCCGTTTCAGCTCGTCCTCTGAGATCTGCTTGTCCTTCTCGCTCTTCTTCAGGTCGTCTTGCTTCTCTCGCCGGATATTGCGGACCGCGACCCGTCCCTCCTCGGCCCTGCGGTGCACCTGCTTGACCAGCTCCTTGCGTCGGTCCTCGGTGAGCTGCGGGATGGCCAGGCGAATCACCGAGCCGTCGCTGCTGGGATTGAGTCCGAGGTCCGACTTCTGGATCGCCTTCTCGATCGCCGTGATGACGCTCCGGTCCCACGGCTGGACGACGAGCAGCCGGGGCTCTGGCGTGCTGATGCCGGCAAGGCTGGTCAGCGGTGTCGGCGTGCCGTAGTAGTCCACCGTGATCTTCTCCAGCAGCGCGGGATGGGCTCGTCCGGCGCGGATCGCCCCAAAATCCTTCTGGAGGTACTCGATCGCACGCCTCATTCTGTGCTCGGCTGAGCCGAATACGTCGTCAGTCATTCCACCCTCCTGGCACGACGCGAACCGGCTCTCCGATTCGCCAGCCGGCAGCGCTATGAGATGAGTGTGCCGACAGCTTCGCCACGGACGATCTTCTTCAGGTTCTCTGGATTCTGCAAGTCGAACACCACGATCGGCAGGTGATTGTCCATGCAGAGCGAGAGCGCCGTACTGTCCATGACCTGCAACCGGCGCTCGAGCGCCTGCATGTGCGTCAGGTGCCGGTACTTCTCCGCTGCCGGGTTCTGCCGCGGGTCGGAGTCGTACACTCCGTCCACTCGATTCTTCGCCATCAGCAGCACTTCCGCGCCAATCTCCAGCGAGCGGAGCGCCGCCGCGGTGTCTGACGTGAAGTACGGGTTGCCCGTGCCGGCACCGAAAATGACGACCCGCCCTTTTTCCAGGTGCCGGATGGCGCGACGCCGAATGTACGGCTCGGCGATCTCCACCATCGTGATCGCGCTCTGGACCCGCGTGACGAGCCCCTCGCGCTCCATCGCCGCCTGGAGCGCGAGGGCGTTGATCATCGTCGCCAGCATCCCCATGTAGTCCGCGGTGGCTCGATCCATGCCGCGGCTGCTCGCGGGCTCGCCGCGCCAGATGTTCCCGCCACCCAGGACCACACAGACTTCCACGCCCAGCGCCTGGATCCCAGCCACCTGGCCGGCGACGTACTCCACCGTGCCGGGATCGATCCCGTACTCGGAGTCGCCCTGCATCGCCTGCCCGCTGAGCTTGAGCATGACCCGGCGGTAGCGGTTAGCCGCGCTGCTGGAGTCACCGACAGCCGACTGCATCGGGTGCGCTAGCTGCCTAGCTCGAAGCGAGCGAACCGACGGACGACGATGTTCTCACGCAGCTTGCCGATCGTCTCGGTCACACGGTCCTGGATCGTCCGGCTCTGGTCGCGGATGAACGGCTGCTTGAGCAAGACTTCGACCTCGTGCTGAACGTCGGCCGGCAGATCGGTCTCCGTCCCGATGTACTTTGGCGACATCGCCGCCACCTGCATGGCGATATCCTTGACCAGTTGGCGGAACTCATCGCTCCGCGCTACGAAGTCGGTCTCGCAGTTTATCTCCACCAGCACGCCGATCCGGCCGCCGCCGTGGATGTACGATTCCACCAGCCCCTGGGCGGCTTCGCGCCCCCGCGTCTTCTCAGCGAGCGCAATGCCTTGCTGCCGCAGGATCTCCTCCGCCTGCTTCCGGTCGCCGCCAGCGGCGTCGAGCGCTCGCTTGCAGTCCATCACCCCGGCCCCGGTCGCCTCCCGGAGCTCGCGGATAGCGTCAGTCGTTGCCACGTTCGATCCGCTCCTTACGCCTCGGCCTTCTCCGCCCTGGCCGCGGCCGGTGTCCCTGTGTTCTCCGTTTCGCCCTCGCTGGCCGGACTCGTCCCGACCACCGGCGCCGCCTCGGCTGCCCCCGCTGCCGCGCCCGCTTCCCGCGGGGCAACCGGCTCAGCGGGTGCAGCCGCCTCCGCGGCCACGCTCGCTTCGCTGGCAGCCGCCGCCTCGGTCGCGGCCGCCGCCCCCGCGGGCGCACGTGCTTCGCCGGCACCTGTCGCCTCAACGCTCACGACCGCCTCGCTCGCGTCCACCGTCTCTGTGGCGGTCACCGCCTCGCTGGCAGCTCCGCTCCCGCCTTCGGCGACCGCTTCGCCGGCTTCGGCCGTGTCGGGCGCCGCGGTAGTGGCCACACCGCCCTCATCGCCCCCGGTCGGCGCGGCGACGGCTTCCCCCGCGCCCCGCTCAAAGTCCTCCGGCGTCAGATGGACGCCGATCGCCGCGGCCTTGTCCATCTGCTCGTCCTCGCCCAGCTCCTCGAGCGCCTCGCTCGTCACGCCATCGCCAACGGCCGCTTCACGCTCCTGCCGTCCCTCGATGACCGCGTCGGCGATCTTGCTCGCCAGCAGGCGGATCGCTCGGATCGCGTCGTCATTGGCCGGGATCGGCTGGTCGATCACGTCCGGATTACAGTTGGTGTCCACCATCGCGACGATTGGGATCTCGGCCCGACGCGCTTCCGCCACCGCGATCTCCTCACGATGCGGGTCCACGATGAACACGGCGTCCGGCAGCTTGTACTGGCGGCGCATGCCGCCGAGCAGCCGCTGCAAGCGCTCCAGCTCGTCGTCGATGCGCCCCTGCTCCTTCTTCGGCAGCCGGTCGTAGTCGCCCATCGCCTTGCGTTGCTCGATCTCCTCGAGCCGCTGGATCCGGCCGCGGATCGTCTGGAAGTTCGTCAGCATGCCACCCATCCAGCGACGGTTGACGTACGGCATCCCGCAGCGCGCTGCCTCCTCCTCAATCGTCTCCTGCGCCTGCTTCTTCGTCCCGATGAACAGGAGCGTCCCGCCTCGCGAGGAGAGGTCGCGTACGTACGCCATCGCGTCTTCCAGCTTCCGCACGGTCTGCTGCAAGTCGATGATGTGAATGCCGTTGCGTTCGGTGAAGATGAAGGGGCGCATCTTCGGGTTCCACCGACGCGTCTGGTGGCCAAAGTGAACGCCCGCTTCTAGCAGTGTCTTCATTTGCACAGGACTGGGCACGGTACAATCTCCCTCGTTCTACCTCCGCGGTCCTCCACCTGTCGGAGACCGCCCCCGCTGAGCGGCACGATCCGGCCAGTCAGACCGCGTGCGAAATCAATGCGCCGCGCGCAACGGCGCACAGTAACCTTTGATTATAGCGGATGGCGCCGGGCCCTCACGGCGCGGCCAGGCGTTCGCCGCGCGCGATTCAGCGGTACTTCTGGACGTTGGCCAGGTGCTGCTCGGCCGTCTGGGCAAAAGCGTGGCTGCCATCACCACGCGCAACGAAGTAGAGGTAAGGCGTGTCCGCCGGTGACAGCGCCGCGTCGATGGAGGCCTGCCCGGGGTTGCAGATCGGTGCCGGCGGCAGCCCTGCCACGCGGTAGGTGTTGTACGGCGAGTCGACGGTTAGATCGTCCGCGCTCAGCTCACGTTTCCAGTAGTCGTAGGTCGCCGCGGCCACAACGTCCTGCGAGGCTAGCGCGTACTGGACCGTCGGGTCCGCGCCCAGCAGCATGCCCCGCGTCAGGCGGTTCCGGTACACCCCCGCCACGATCGATCGCTCGTCTCCAACTCCCGTCTCCCGCTCGACGATTGAGGCCAGCGTCACCGCCTGCAGCAAGGAGAGTCCCTGCGACGCGGCGTGCTGCCTGCGCGCCGCGTCCACGTGTCGCTCGAACTGCTGCACCCTCAGCGCCGCGATGTCGCGCGCTGTCACCCCCTCCCTCACCTGGTATGTGTCCGGGAACAGAAACCCCTCCAGGCTGCTGGCGGCCGGGTCGGGGAGCTTGATGCCGAACTCTCGTGGCGAAAGAGCAACCTTCCGAAACTCCTCGGCCTTCACGATGCCCTGCGCCTCCAACCGCGCGCCGATCTGCGCGATCCGCCATCCCTCCGGGACCGTCACCGTGCGCCCGCGGGCCTGCGCGCCGCGGGCCAGCACGTCGATGATCTCACCCGTGCTCAGCGCTGGGCTCAGTTCGTAGTCTCCCGCCTCGATCCTGTTGCCAAGGTTGCGTGACTCGATCGCCATCCGAAAGGCGAGGGTCGAACGGATCAGCCCGGCGCGCTGGAGCGCATCTCCGATGCTGTTCGCCGTGTCGCCCTTCTTCACCGTGAAGACCTGCGTGGCGCCCGACGGATCGACCGGCGCATCAAAGCTCGCACCCGTCGTTCGCCCAACGATTGACACCCCACCCAGGACGCCATACACGGCGATCGCCGCCCCGGCGCAGATCGCCAGCGCGATGACGATCGCGGCGAACCGCGCGAGCGCCCCGATCATTCACGCTCGTCCAGGACGCGCTGCAGGATCACCGCCGCGGCCTCGGCGTCGTTCGGCGCTCCCAGCCTCCGCCGCCCGCTGGTGGCGCGCAGTCGCTCGCTCGCTTCCAGCGAGCTGAACCGCTCGTCCACCATCCGAATCGGCGTATCTGTCACCCTCCGCAGCTTGTGGCTCAAGCGCTCTGCGCGCCGGGCCTGCTGCCCTCGCTCGCCTGACACAAGCACGGGATATCCAACCACAATCTCCACCGGCGCCTGCTCTCGAATCAGCGCGGCCAACTGCTCGATGTCCCGCTCCCAGGAGGACCGGTGAATGATAGACAGCGGCCTGGCGATCGTGCCGCGCTCATCGCTGACGGCAACCCCGATCCGCCGCTCGCCAGGGTCAATGGCAAGCACCCGCCCGACCACCCTACTTCGGCGCCGCCACGTCGACGCGCACCCGGTACGCCCGTGGCGCCCAGTTCGGCACCACCTCAACGCGAGCGGGCCCCGCCAGCCCTGGTAGCGTCCGCAGCACGTCCCGCGCCTCGTCCGCCGACTTCCCTCGGACGGCGCTCTGGATCAGGTCGCTCTCGATCGTCCGCACCAGCAGCGCATCCGCGTCCAGGCGGACCTTGATCTGGTTGTCCTGGACGCCGATCACCGCCGGAGGCGGCATCCGAAGTTGACTCAGCGGGAGCGAATACAGGTCGCCGCCATTCCGCGCAACGATCACCTTCTGCACCAGCTCGTTCAGTCCCTGGTTGTCCCAGCCGAGCGCCGTCGCCGTGAACGTGGCGCGTCCGGTGACCGCGTCCGCCTGCGCGCCAACCGCCTGGTCGATGTTCTGGTTCTCGACGCGCAGCTTGACCGTCTGGCTCGGGATCGACTTGGCTCCTCCGGCCTTCTGGGTCAGCTCCGAGACGGCCTTCTCCGTGCCCCGACGGCTCAGCTCTTCCTTCAGCTTGTCGATGTCCTCCTGGGCCACCGCGCGCGCTGGCTTGTCCCCGCCGCCCGCGGTCGGTCTCGGGTTCGTCAGGCTGATCCCGTCGAACCCACCCTCGACCGCCTGGACCTGGTTCGCGTCAAGGTTCCCGGGGCTGCCGGCCGACTCGGCGGTGATGCCAACGCGCGCCTGGCTGGAGCTGTATGGTGTCACCTTGGTCTCCTGGTCGGTCAGGAACCGTACGCCGGTCTTCGCGATCACTACGGCACCCTTCGGAATCGTCACCAGTGTCCCGCTCCGGTTGGAGAACACCACCTCGCCCCGCGCTCGGTCGGCCCCCACGTTTCTCTGGCCTGTCGTCGGGATAGACGCCAGGACGTCTATCACCCCGGTGAACTGCTCGCCTGGCAGGATTGCGCGGCTCACGTCTGCGCCGCGGACCGACGGATCGACCGTCAGGTCTACGCCCTGCTTGACCGCCTTCGTCTCCGGCGTGACCGATACGCGCATCTCCGGCAGAGTGAACAGTCCGACCCCGGCGAGCAGAGCGACCATCGCGCAGGTCACGAACACGGTCGCCAGGGACGGCAGTGGCAGCACGTCGAGCATGCCAGGCAGCCAGGTGCGCGGCGCTCCGGCGGCCTCCGCCAATCGCCGCACCCCCCGGTAACCCCGACGCGTCCGGAGTCCCTCCTGGCGAGCAAGCTGGCGCCGGCCGCCATCCGGGCTCACGATCACCACCTCGCCGGACAGCTCGTGCGCCATCCTGGCAAGGATCCGGTATTCGAGCGGCGTCCGCAGCGTGGTCGCCTTCCGCGGCACGACCAGGAAGATCTCATCGGCCGGCGAGGCCTCGAGCTTCGAGCGCACCGTGCCCAGGTCGTCGTCTGAGTCCAGGAAGATCAGCTCCTGAGACCGCGGCGGAGGTCTGAGCTTCTTCTTCAGCAACGCCATACGTTACGTCGACATCCCCAGCGCTTGCCGCACCAGCTCCGGCGCGGCGGCCAGCGCCGCGGCGAGCTGCTCCTCTCCGCTGCCAGAGCCTCGCGCCAGCGTCTCCCGGCCGCCTCCCTTGCCGCCAGCCGCCGCGGCGAACTGCCGCATCAGCCCGTCGGCACGCAGCCCTCGTCCGACGAGGTCATTCGTGACTCCAACCAGCAGGCTCGTGGCGCCGTCCACCAGGGCCCCGAGAAACGCCACGCAGCTCAACTGCTGAGCCTTGATCGCGTCCCACTGCTCCGTGAGACCATCGCGTCCGGAGACTTCGATCCTCGCCGCCAGAACCTTGACGCCCGCCACGTCCCGCACGCCGGACGTCAGCTCGGATGCCTGCCGACTGGCAAGCTGCCCGTTGAGCCGCTGCATCTCCCGGCGCGCCTCGTCAAGCTGGCCGAGCAGCTCGTCCACCTTCCGCCGTGCGTCGTCCACCGGAACGCCCAGCAGACGAGCGATCTCCTGGTAGTCGTCTAGCCGTCGCTGGACCTGCTCCAGCCCGGCCTGGCCGGCGACCACTTCGACCCGCCGCAGGCCGCTGCCAACGCCCGTTTCACGCAGGATGACCGCCATACCCACTTCTGCCGAATGTCCCACGTGCGTTCCGCCGCACAACTCCTTGCTGAAGTCTCCGATCCGCACGACTCTGACCCGGTCGCCGTACTTCTCTCCGAAGATCATCAGCGCGCCGGTCTCGCGCGCCTCTTCGATAGACATGACCTGCCATTCCACCTGCAAGTCCGCCAGCACGTGGTCGTTGATGCGTTGCTGCACCTCTCGGCGCTGGTCCCCGGATAGGGGTTGCTCGTAGTTGAAGTCAAATCGTGCAATACGCGGCGCCACCAGCGAGCCGCGCTGATGCGTCCGCTCGCCCAGGACGTCGCGCAGACTCTGGTGCAGCAGGTGTGTCAGCGTGTGGTGGCGCGTCGTCTCTTCCCGCCGCCCTCGATCCACCACCGCGACGGCCGCGTCACCCACCCGCACCAGTCCCTCGGCCACGTACCCTCGGTGGAGAACGTGCCCATGCACATCAACCTGGGCGTCCCTGACGACGAACAACCCGCCCGGTGTGCGGACCACGCCCTGGTCTCCAACCTGCCCGCCGCCTTCCGCGTAGAACGTCGTGGCATCCAGTACGAGAACGCCTTCCTGCCGTTCGTCCAGCTCGACCGACGACTGTCCCGCGAGCTGCACCGCCAGGATGCCGCTACCCGTCTCCAGCGTCTCGTACCCGCGGAACACCGTGGCCGGCAGGCTCCCGTCGATCGGCGCTGCCCGCGAGATGCTCTCCTCCCGCCCCTCGCGACTCTGCACCTGCTGCCGCGCCATGGCGCGGTCGAAGCCAGCCCGGTCAGCCGCGAGCCCGGATTCCAGCAGGATCTCTTCGCTCAGCTCGTAGGGCAGGCCGAACGTGTCGTGGAGCTGGAACAGCCGCTCTCCGGCTATGGTCCTGGCGCCCGACTCGCGCGCCTCGTCCATCAAGGCCTGCAGTCGGCCCAGACCCGCTGCCAGCGTGGCGTGGAACCGCCGCTCCTCGCTCTCGACGATCTCCACGATTGTGTCCCGCTGCGCCAGCAGCGACGGGTAGCGGTCGTGCATCCGATCGATGACCGACCTGACCACCTCGCCCAGGAAGGGCCGGTCGATTCCCAGCACCCGTCCGTACCGCGCCGCGCGGCGGATGATCCGCCGCATGATGTACTCGCGCCCGTCCGGCCCGGCCACGACGCCGTCGTCCGCCAGGAACGTCATACCCCGAGCGTGGTCCGCGATCACCCGCAACGCGAAATCGGTTTGCTCACGCTTCCCGAAGGTCGTTCCGGCCAACTCGGCTACCCCGTCGATGATCGGCCGGAACAGGTCCGTTTCATAGACGTTCCGCACGTCCTGGACGAGCGCCGTCACCCGCTCCAGCCCCATCCCGGTGTCGATGTTCGGCCGCTCCAGCGGCGTGCGCTTCCCGCTCTTGTCCTGGAAGTACTGCATGAACACCAGGTTCCAGAACTCAAGATAGCGATCGCAGTCACAGCCGGGCGCGCAGTCTGGCTCGCCGCCGCCCATCGCCTCGCCCCGGTCGTAGTACAGTTCGGAGTCCGGTCCGCATGGCCCCTCAGCTCCCGGCGGCCCCCACCAGTTGTCCTCCAGCGCGACGATCCGCTCACGCCGGACCCCCTGCGCCAGCCACAGCTCGACGGCCTCCTCATCGGTCGGGTGGACCGTGACCCAGAGCCTCTCAACGTCTAACCCGAGCCACTGCGTCACCAGCTCCCAGGCGTAGGCGATCGCCCCGGACTTGAAGTAGTCGCCGATCGAGAAGTTCCCGAGCATCTCGAAGAACGTCAGGTTGCGCGCGTTGCCGACCTTGTCAATATCGGTGGTGCGGAAGCATTTCTGCAGCGAGACCAGCCGCGGGTGGGGCGGCTTCGCCCGTCCCAGCATGTACGGGACCATCTGCTGCATGCCGGCCGTCGTCAGCAGGACGGTCGCGTCGTCGCGCGGGACCAGGCTGCTGCTCGGCACCGCGTCATGGTCCTTGCTGGCGAAGAAATCGAAGAAGGCCTGGCGAACCTCACGGCTCGATGTGGGCCCGGTACGCGTGGTCACGCTCTCTGCTCCACGGTCCAAGACAACAAAGACGCCCGAGGGCGTCCTTCGGCGAGTATACCACGGCGGTTTTTCCCAACCTCGCTCACCACCGGGCGACGGCGGTCTCTGCAGGGCGCTCCCTGTGCGGGGCATCGAGGTCGTCGAACAACCCGAGCTGTCGCGGTGGTGGATCGTCCCGCCAGCGCAGCGATGGTCGGTTGCGAGCCAGCGGTCGCAGGGGCAGCGTTCCGAGCCCCGCCGGGCTGATCTGCCGCCGGATCGTCTCGACCGCGGTGCTGGCGGTGTTGTTCACCAGGCTCAAGTGCGCCAGCCACACCTCGCGCGGCGCACCGGCCCCCAATCTCAACAGGCACTCCCCTGCCGCCGTGTTCGACAGATGTCCTAGGGCGCCCGCTACCCGTCGCTTCAGGTGCGCCGGGTACGGCCCGCTCCAGAGCATCTCCAGGTCGTGGTTGGCCTCCAGGACCAGCAGGTCGTTCTCGCGCAGCCACGGCAGCGCCTCATCCGGCACCAGGCCGAGGTCGGTCGTGAGCCCAACGCTGGACCGCGCACCGCTGATCCTGAAGCCGAGCGGCTCCTCGCAGTCGTGCGGCACACGAAAGCTTCCCACTTCAAGATCGCCAAGCCGAATCGCCGCGCCAGCCGTGAGCGGCCGCCGAAAGAGGCCAGTGCGCAGCAGCGCGTGTCCGAGCGTTCCCGCGGAGGCAAAGATCGGCACGCGGAACCGGTCGGAGAACGCGCGCGCACCGAGCGCATGGTCGGTGTGCGCGTGGGTGAGAAGCATGCCAGCGACCGACCGCGGGTCGATCGACTGACCATCCAGCAGTTGCTCAAGACGCCGCGCCGGCAGGCCGGCCTCCACGAGCAGCACCGTGTCGCTTTCACGCACGAGGTATGCGTTGCCAGAGCTGCCGCTGGCCAGCGCGCGGACTTCCACTCGCCCTGGCTACTCCAGATAGTCCTTGAGCTTCTTGGAGCGGGACGGATGGCGCAGTTTTCTGAGCGCCTTCGCCTCAATCTGGCGAATGCGTTCTCGGGTCACGCCAAATTCGCGCCCTACCTCCTCCAGCGTTCGCTGGCGGCCGTCGTCCAGCCC
The DNA here is from genome assembly GCA_020850915.1 of Chloroflexota bacterium. Next base: position 14,499 of record JADZDV010000061.1, read on the forward strand.
AAAGCGGAGCTGGAGCACGCGACGCTCGCGGCCGGAGATCGAGTCCAGAACGTCCTCAACCTGCTCCTTGAGGAGCTGGTGGTTAGCAGCCTCGGCTGGCGCGAGCGCCCCCTGGTCTTCGATGAAGTCGCCAAGATGGCTGTCCTCCTCTTCGCCAATCGGCGCCTCCAGCGAGACCGGCTCCTGGCTGACTTTCAGGATCTCCCGCACCTTCTCCGGCGTGATCTCCATCTCGGCGCCGATCTCGTCCGACGTCGGCTCTCGTCCCAGGTCCTGGACCATCCGCCTCGAGAGCCTGCTCAGCTTGTTGATCGTCTCCACCATATGCACCGGGATGCGGATGGTTCGCGCCTGATCGGCGATAGCTCTGGTGATCGCCTGCCGGATCCACCAGGTGGCATAGGTGCTGAACTTGTAGCCTTTGCGGTACTCGAACTTTTCGACCGCTCGGATCAGGCCAATGTTGCCTTCCTGGATCAGGTCCAGCAGGGACATCCCACGACCGATGTACTTCTTGGCCACGGAGACCACTAGCCTGAGGTTCGCCTCGGTCAGGCGCGCGCGCGAGTCCTCAGCCTCGCGCCGGATGTCGCTGAAGTGCTCCTCCAGGAACTCCCGGTTCCGCGGGCTCATCAATGAGGCGTGGATGGTCGCTGGATCTGGCAACCGGCCATCGTGCTCCAGGTCGTACGTGTACAGATCACGGATCTCCATCGGCAGCACCCGGCACAACACGGAGAGCTGCACCGCCTGCTCCTCGATCTCCTCGTGTGGCACACCGCGCGCCTCGGCGATCTCAAGCGCCCGCCCCGGGTCGATCTCCGTCATCTCGCTGAAGCGCAGCACGCTGTCCACCAGGCCGCCCGTAGACCGGTGCGCCGGGAAGAACTCCGTCACCAGTTGGTAGCTCTGGTGGAATCGGCTGTGCGCCTCCGCGAACAGCTCCGGGATCGCGATCTCGCCCCGCAACAGCTCGAGATGGCGCCGGAACGTGTCCAGGAAGCTGCCGTCTTCCATCCGCCGCGCGAGCCGCTTCTCGCCATCCCAGCTCAGCAGTGGCACGGTGCCGATTTCGCGCAGATAGAGCCGGACGTGGTCTTCGAGCCCCTCGTGGTCCTCGAGCCGGCCAATCGTCTCCGTCTCGGGCTCCTCGTCCGCTTCCGCGTTCAGCAGGATCAGCCCAGTGGCGCCGGACAGTTGTAGCTCCACGTACGCCTCGCCGTTCTCGCCAGTGCCGTTGACGATCAGCCCAGACTCCAGTGCCGGCGCGTCCACCAGCTCGAGCGACGATTCGGTCGCCGTCACGGCCTCGAGGTCGTCCGATCCCAGATCGTTGTCCAGGTCCGCCGGCTCCTCATCCTCTGCCAGCGCGTCCAGCCCAGGCTCGTCGAGCTCCTCCAGGCTGTCGGCGTCCTCCGGTTCCTCCGCCTCCTGGCCGACCACACCCTCCAGAGGCTCGTCGCGTGACTCGGCCGCCATGGCGTCCGGGCACCGGCCGCGAGCGAGCTCTCCGTTGAGGATGGCCTCCCTGGTCGCGGGGACACTGACACGTTCGAGCCGCGTCCCGGAGCGAATGGGCTCTTCCGGCAGCTCGGCTCTACGAGGCACCAAGGACCTCCCGTGCCATTCTCGGGCGCAGCGCCAGCGCGCCAACGCGGCGTAGCTTCGGCGAGCGGTTCAGCTCTGCCAGCCGATGGCTGACGTCGAGCAGCAGGCCCCGCAGGGAATCGTCGGCCGCGGCGCCCTCGGTCTCCGCGAGCAGCGCCTGGATCTCCTGGTACGCCTTTCGGAGGCGCTCCCGCTGAAGGGTCAGACCCGCCAGCTCCGCCTCCTCCAGCACCTGCCCCGTCTCCAGGGATGCCAGCCGCGCCACCCACGCCGCCACCGCCTCAAATGCCTCCAGCAGCTCCGGGTCCAGCATCTCGCGCAGTTGGTCCACATGCTCGGCCGGCCGCTCGACGCCGGGCAGTTCCGAGACCCGCTCGAAGATCGCCCGCTGCTCTGCCCCCTCGAAGTCGGCCGCTGCCAGCGCCTCGACCGGCTGCCCCGCCAGGTACCGCAGGGCAAGGGCGCGCGCCTCACCGTCGGACGGGGCGCTGATTCGATCGGTCGTCCCAGCGCGCGGAGACGGGCGGTCTGACGGCCGATAGCCTCGCGCAACGCCGGCAAGCCGCACCGCCGACTCGTCCACTCCCACCATCGCCGCGAGCCGCTGCTCGTAGTGCGCCCGTTCTATCGGATCGACCAGCTTCGATACGACCGCCATACCTTCCTGCACCGCGCGTCGCTTCCCGTCAGCCGTCCCAAGGTCATGCTGGTGTCCAAGACGGTCGAGTACGAAGTCTACAACAGGCTTCGCGGCGGCGACCAGACGCGGCCACTCCGTCGGATCCCGCCGGACCAGCTCGTCCGGGTCCTTCCCGGACGGCAGCGAGAGAACCTTCAATCGCGTCTGGAGCGCCGCTTGCAGCGACGTTCTTCCCCGCGCATCGGTCACCGGGACCAGGTCCGCGAGGTCCAGCGACGCCTTCGCGGCCACCTCGACACCGCGGCGCGTGGCGTTCTGACCCGCAAGGTCCGCGTCGAGTGCCAGAACGATCGTGTCAGCCACCCGACGCAAGCCCTCGAAGTGGCGCTCGGTCAACGCCGTTCCGAGGGTGGCCACCACGTTACTGTGACCGAACTGATGCGCCGTCAGCGCATCGAGGTACCCCTCCACCACCACGGCGACCCGGCGCTGACGGATCGCCGGCCAGGCGAGGTCGATCGCGTACAGACTCCGGCTCTTGTCGAACAGCGCTGTCCGCGGGCCGTTGAGGTATTTCGGCTGCCCATCGCCCAGCGTCCGCCCGCCGAAGCCGATCACCTGGCCTCCGCGGTCCCGGATCGGGAACATGAGGCGGTCACGGAACATCTCGTACGTGCGCCCATCGTCGCTTGCCCCGGCCAGCCCGGACTCCAGCGCAACGTCGCCGCCATAACCAGACCGCTGGAGATACTCCAGCAGCCCGCCCCGTGGCGCGAATCCCAGACCGAACCGCTCCACGCTGACCTCGTTGACCCCGCGCTTCGCCAGGTACTCCCGCGCGCGAGCGCCGGTCTTCCCCTCGAGCGCCGCCCGGAAATACTGGTTCGCCGCCGCCAACGCGGCGCTCAGCCGCGCGGCCTGCTCATCTTCGGCCTCCGACCGCTTCTCGTATCTCGGCAGCTCCACGCCGGCCCGCTGCGCCAGCATGCGCAGCGCCTCGGAAAAACTGATCCCCTCGCGCTTCTGGACGAACGTGAAGATGTCCCCGCCCTCGCCGCACGCGCCAAAGCAGTGCCAGGTGCCCCGCTCAGGGCTTACATAGAACGATGCGTGCTTCTCGCTGTGAAACGGACAGGGCGCCTTGAAGCCGCGGCCCGATCGCGTCAGCCGCGCGTGCTGGCCGATCAGGTCGACGATGTCCACCCGGTTCCGGATCAGCTCTTTCGCGGTCTCACTCACCATCACCGCTCGCACGACCGTCGCCGAGCACCGCCCACTGCCGTGGGACGTAGAGCCGCTCGAACGCGTTGATGGCGACCCGATCGGTCATACCGGCGATGTAGTCGGCCACCCGGCGCTCCACCGGCTCGCGGCGCGCGTTCTCCCGCGGCTCCGGCGGCAGCTCGTCCGGGCGCTTCGTGAAGTGCTCGAACAGCGCGTGAATGACAAATCGCGTCTTCGGAATGTCGGCCTTCGCCGCCGATTGCGTGTAGACGTTGGCGAACATGAATTCGCGCAGCGCGTTGAACATCTCCAGCGCCCCCGGGCTCATCGTCAGGAACTGGCCGTTCCCCACCGCCTCCTGCCACTGCGATCCGCGGCCCAGCGCAACCGACCAGTTGTAGTCCACGATGTCCGTGATGAACGCGTTGATCCGCTGAGATGACCGTCGCCCGAACGCTTCGACCAGCTCGGTCGGAATGTCCGACTCGCGCAGTACCCCGGCCCGGAGCGCGTCGTCAATATCGTGCGTCACATACGCCAGCGAATCCGAGATCTTGACGACCTGGCCTTCGAGCGTCTCCGCGAAGCCCCATCCGAGATCTGCAACGGAGCGGCGGACCTTGGAGTGCTTCAGAACGCCGTCTTTCACGGCGTGCGTCAGGTTCAGCCCCCGGCCATCCTTCTCGAGGTACTCCACAACCCGGACGCTCTGCTCGTTGTGGCGGAAACCACCGGGCAGCAGTTCCGCCATGGCGTCCTCGCCCGCGTGGCCGAACGGCGTGTGGCCGAGGTCGTGGCCGAGTGCGATCGCCTCGGTCAGATCCTCGTTCAGGCGCAGCGCTCGCGCAATCGACCGCGAGACCTGCATCACCTCGACCGTATGCGTCAGCCGCGTTCGATAGTGGTCGCCTTGAGGGGCGATGAAAACCTGCGTCTTGTGCTTCAGACGACGAAACGCCTTGCTGTGGATGATCCGGTCGCGATCGCGCTGGTAGGCGAGCCGCATCGGATCGGGCGGCTCGTCCCGTAATCGGCCGCCCGCGTTCGCGCTGGGCGCGGCAAACGGCGACAGGCAGCGCACCTCCTCCTGTTCGAGGCGCTCGCGGACCTCGGGATGAACGCGCTGTCTGAACGCCGCGCTCAATTCATTCGCGCCTTATGACGATCGCCCCGTCACGCCGTGCGTCACGGCAGCTTGCGCCGCGGCCAGACGTGCAACCGGCACGCGGAACGGCGAGGCGCTCACGTAATTGAGGCCAGCCAGGTGACAGAACTCGACGGACGACGGATCGCCGCCGTGCTCGCCACAGATACCGATCTCCAGCTCCGGCCGGGTGCGCCGCCCCCGCTCGACGCCGATCCGGATCAGCTCGCCCACGCCCTCTCGGTCCAACACCTGGAACGGGTTGGCGGGCAGCAGCCGATGCTCCAGGTAGAAGCCGAGGAACTTGCCTTCGGCGTCGTCACGCGAGAACCCAAACACCGTCTGGGTCAAGTCATTGGTGCCGAAGCTGAAGAACTCCGCCTCAGTAGCGATCTTGTCGGCCGTGAAGGCCGCGCGCGGTATCTCGATCATCGTCCCGAACTTGTACGAGACCTGGACGCCCTGCTCCTGCATGACCTGGTTGGCCGTCTGATCGAGCAGGTCCTTCACCCGCCGCAGCTCCCGAATGTCGCCGATGAGCGGGATCATGATCTCAGGGTGCGGCTGCTTGCCCTCCTTCGTCAGCTCGCACGCCGCCTCGAGAATCGCCCGGACCTGCATCTCGTTGATCTCGGGATACAACAGCCCCAGGCGACAGCCGCGCAGGCCGAGCATCGGGTTCGCCTCGCGCATCCGCGCCACAGCACCCAGCAGCTCCTCCGTCTCCTCGCGCCGCGCGCCTGTCTCCCCCCGTACCCGCATCTCCGTCGACTCGACGAGCAGCTCCTCGTACTTCGGCAGAAACTCGTGCAGCGGCGGATCGAGCAGTCGGATGATGACCGGGCAGCCGTCCATCGCCTCCAGCAGCCCCCTGAAATCAGAGCGCTGGAATCCCAGCAGCGACTGCAGCGCTTCCCTGTACAGGCGCATGGCCTCGTCGTCATGCCGCGAATCGGCCGCGTTCAGGATCATCTGCCGGACCATCGGCAGGCGCTCTGGCTCCTCGAACATGTGCTCCGTCCGACACAGCCCGATGCCCTCCGCGCCAAACTCCCGCGCTCGGGCCGCATCGCGCGCCCGGTCCGCGTTCGCCCAGGTGCCCAGCCGCCGCCGCGCGTCAGCCCACTTCAGCACTTGCTGCAGCTCCGCGTCAGAGGCGAAGTCCGTCGAGACGGACCGCAGCGTCCCGGCGAACAACTCGCCCGTGCCGCCGTCGATCGAAATGACCTCGCCCTCCGCGATCTCCCGGCCGTCGGCCACGAAGACCCGCCGCTCGAGGTCCACCCGGATGTCCTCGGCGCCGACGATGCACGGTTTGCCGAGACCGCGCGCCACGACAGCCGCGTGGCTGGAGGTGCCGCCCCGGCTCGTCAGAATGCCCTGGGACACGATCA
>JADZDV010000062.1 GCA_020850915.1 Chloroflexota bacterium
GGTAGCGGGCCTGCCCTCGGAGCTGGAGGACGAGCCGGAGGAGGCGAAGCGCTTCGACCTGCTGCTCCTGAGCCTCCAGCTCGCCCTCCTGCGCGCCGAGCCGTCCTTCGCGCGGCTGCGAGACCAGGTGAAGACGATCGCCGGGCTGCTGGAGGAGATCTCGAACATCCCGCTGGTGCGCGAGCAGCTCGTCCTGATCCAGGATCTTCAGACGGACGAATGGTGGCAGGACGTCACGACGCCGATGCTGGAGGTGGTGCGTCGCCGCCTGCGCGGCCTCGTGCGGCTGATCGAGTTTCGCAAGCGCAAGCCGGTCTACACGGACTTCGAGGACGAGATGGGCCCAGAGATGCACGTGGAGCTGCCCGGCTTCGCGGGCGCCGACTTCGAGCGCTTTCGCGCCAGGACCCGCGCGTTCCTGCGCGCCCACCAGGACCAGCTCGTCATCCACAAGCTGCGGACGAACAAACCGCTCACGGCGGTCGACCTCCAGGAGCTGGAGCGGATCCTGGCCGAGTGCGGCGCCGGCGGGCCGGCGGAGATCCAGCGCGCCAGCGCGGAGGCGCACGGCCTGGGCCTGTTCGTGCGCTCGCTGGTGGGCCTGGACCGCGAGGCGGCCAGGGAGGCGATGGGCGGTTTCCTGAAGGGCAGCCGGCTGACGGCGAACCAGATCGAGTTCGTCAATCTGATCGTGGAGCACCTGACCGAGCACGGCGCGATGAGCCCGGAGCTGCTCTACGAGTCCCCCTTCACCGACGTCGCCCCCCAGGGCCCCGACGAGATCTTCACCTCGGAGCAGGTAGACGCGCTGATCGCCATCCTGAACGGCGTCAGCGCAACGGCCCGCGCAGGGTGACCCGGCTCTTATTCAAGGTTAGAATATAACCTTGAATAACGGCTCGGAGTGATCAAGGTTGGCGCGCACGATCGCAGCCGTCTGGCAGGGCTTGCCGGAGCTTGGATTGCCGCGGGCGCGGCGGCAGTCCTGTCGGTACGAGGCGTACGTTCCCGATCCGCTCATGGAGCTGGAGATCGCCGTGCCCTCGGACGTCGCGGCGGATATCAGCGACGCGGAGCAGGCGGTTGCGCGCCTGAACGCGCAGGGGCCGACGCTCGCCAGTCTCGAGGCGCTGTCCCGTCTGCTCCTGCGCGCGGAGGCGGTCGCCTCGTCTCGCATCGAAGGGTTGGAAGTGGCGGGGCGACGGCTCATGCGGCTGGAGGCCGCGCGGGCGATCGGCTCGCCCTTCACGGACGTGACGGCGGAAGCGGTCCTCGGCAACATCGAAGCGATGGCGCTCGCTGTGGGCGAGGTGTCCGACCGTCCGCGGCTCGCGCTGGACGATCTGTTGTCGATTCATCGCTCGCTGATGCGCCACACCGAGCGGCCCGACTGGGGCGGCGTGGTTCGAACGGCGCAGAACTGGGTTGGCGGCAACGATTTCAACCCGTGTGGCGCGGCATTCGTTCCGCCCCCGCCAGCATTCGTACCCGCGCTGCTCGACGATCTCGTCGCCTTCATGAACGCGGATCGCTATCCGCCGCTGGTTCAGGCCGCGCTCGTCCATGCCCAGTTCGAGACGATCCACCCCTTCGCGGACGGCAACGGCCGAGTGGGGCGGGCGCTCATTCACGTCGTGCTGCGACGGCGTGGGCTGGCGCCCCGCTACGTGCCGCCCATCAGCCCGATCCTGGCGACCGAGGTTCGGAGCTACATCGGCGGGTTGAACGCCTATCGCTATCTGGGTCCTTCTGATGCTCCAGCAGCCCAGGCTGGCATCCTCGATTGGATTCGGATCTTCGTATCGATGGCCGCGCGAGCCGCGCGCGACGCCGAGCGATTTGGCCAACGCGTCGACGACCTGGCGGCTGAATGGCGCACGCGCGCCCAGCCGGTCCGTGCGAGCTCCGCCGTCGATCTCTTGATCCACGCGCTCCCGTCTGCGCCGGTCGTGACGGTCCAGACAGCGGCGAATCTGATCGGGCGAAGTCTCCAGGCGACGAACCAGGCGGTCGACCACCTCGTCCGCGCGGGCGTTCTGGCGCCGGTACGAGACGTCCGGCGCAACCGGGCCTTCGAAGCGACGGGCCTGCTGGACCTGCTCACAAGCTTCGAACGCTCGCTGGCCAGCCCGGCGGCCAACACCCGCGCCTCGCCGCCCGCCCGTCCGGTGCCGCGCAGGCCCAGTCCCTAGCTCAACCGATCCGCCGGACGATCTCGATCTCGTTCCCGTCCGGGTCGTCCAGGTAGAACGCTTCCACCGGCAGGAACGGATGCTCGCCACCGCGGAGCGGGATGCCGAGTCCGGCGATCCGCTCTCGCTCCGCCTCGTACGCCTCGGCCGGCACCTCGAGGCCGATGTGGTGCAGGTCGCGCTGCTCCTTGCTCCCACCGGCCGCCTGCACCCCGGCCGGGCGCGGGATGAGCACGATCTGGTGTGGCACGCCCTCCCGCTCCTCGCCAACCCGCAGGAACGCCGCCGGCAGGCCATCCGGCGAGATCACCGTCAGGCCCAGCAGGTCGCGGTAGAACTTCACCGACCGCTCCAGGTCCTGGACCGACAGCACCACTTCTACCAGCCCGGTGATGCGTCCCATCTGCCACCTCCAGCGCCGCCTGCTCCGGCTGTCGCACCCATCACCTCGCAGTATAGAGACACTCGTACCGGAGACATCGCTCAGCCGATCTCGGCCGAGACACCGCGCGGCCCGCGACGTCCGGTCGTGTGAGCGCCCCTACGACGGTCGTGTCAGTACGAGTCGGCGGAGTCATCTATCTCAGTCGCGGCCGAGCCCCGCGCGCGCCCGCCGCATCGGCTCCGAACGGGCAAACGCTTCGTGGAGCTCGCCCGCCGGCAAGCCCGTCGCCGTGGCCTCGAGCGCCGCCAGGGCGTCGCCGAACGCCTGCCCCGCCTCGGCCGTCCGACCCTGCCGCTCGAGCAGCTCTCCCAGCGCCAGGCAGGCCCGCCAGCGCGCCGGACGGGCGCCAAGGGTGGCGGCTGACTCCGCTGCTTGACGGAGGATGGCTTCAGCCTCGGCGGCCTGCCCGAGCTCGGCCAGCGCCTCAGCCGCGAGCCGGTCCGCGTCAAGCGTGAACACGCTGAACCCCGCCAGCCGCTCGCGGCAAGCCCGCGCTCGGGACAGCGCCTCCGCGGAGCGTCCGCCTCGTAGCGAGAGCTCCGCCTCCATCAGCAGGCTTCGCGCCGTGAACAGCAGCGCGTCCCCGCCCGCGGCGATCGACTCCGCCAGCAATCGGGTCGCGGTCGCCTCGTCGAGCAGCATCGCCGCGTCCTCGCCCAGCTCGCCCAGCGCCTCGGCGTACCAGAGCGCGGTGCCCAGTTCGCCGGCGATCGCCAGCATCTCCTCGTGCAGACGGCGTGCGCCCACCACGTCGCCACAGGCGCGCCGCGTGCGACCGAGGAACGCAAGGTTGGCCGCGGTCCACTCGCGATGCCCGATCTCGCGGGCGATCGCGACGCCGGCTTCGCCTTCGGCCAGCGCCAGGTCGTAGGCGCCGAACGGCTCGGCCGCCTGTGCCAGCGCCATGTGGCTGAACGCTTCACCGCCCCGCGCCCCGATCTCGACCCAGGTCTGCGCCCCGCGTCGGATGAGGGCTTCGGCGGCCGCCCGGTCGCCGCGATAGCCCAGTGCGATCCCCATCATGTTCATGGTAGTTGCCGCCGTGGCGCGGTCGCCGAGCGCCTCGAGACGCTCGATCGCCTCGCGCCCGCACGCCACTGCCGCCTCGGTGTCGCCCGCGCACAGGGCGCACATCGTCAGGATGTCGAGCACCTGCGCCCGTCCCGGCTCGTCATTCAGTTGACCGAACAGCTCCAGCGCCGTCTGCAGCTCGCGGCGAGCGTCGGCCAGCCGCGCCAGGTTGAACAGCATCACCCCAACCCGTTCCCGCGCTGTCGCCATCGCTCTGACGTCGCCGATCGCCGCGGCCGCCGCGGCCGCCTGGCCGGTCAGCTCGAGCCCCCGCTGGTAGTCGCGGTGTCCGCCCCAGAGCATCCCCAGGGCTCCCAACAGCCGGGCCTGCGCTCCTCCGTCGCCCGCCTGGTCGGCCAGCTCCAGAGCGACCTCGTAGTCGGCCCGCGCGGGATCGAACTGCCCGAGCAGCTCGCGTAGCCCGGCCCGCGCCTCGTGCAGCGCCAGCCGCCGGGGCGTCTCGACGTCGGCCCGCTCAGCCGCGCAGATGGCCCGGTCATAGTGCGCCAGCGCCTCGCGGTTGGCGTAGTGGGCCCGGGCCGCCTCTGCCGCCGCCCGGGCGTGCTCCAGCGCCCGCTCCCAGCTCTCGGCCTGCTCGTAGTGCTGGGCCAGCAGCCCGTGGATCTCGTCCAACCGCTCTGGGTACAGCTCCTCCAGCACCTCGGCGACTCGCAGGTGCAGCTCGCGCCGCCGCCGGACCAGCAGCGTCGCGTAGGCCGCCTCCTGGGTCAGCACGTGCTTGAAGCCGTACTCCTGCTCCGGGACCGCCGCCAGCTCGCGCACCAGGTCGCCCCGCTGGGCCCGCAGCAGGTGCTGATCGAGCGACGGGTCGTCGCCCGCGATCCGTGCAAGCACCCGTCGTGGAAAGCGCCGCCCGATCACCGCGGCCGCCTGGAGCGTTGGGCGGGCCTCGCCCAGACGGTCGATCCGTGCCACCATCAGCGCCTTCAGCGTGGCCGGCAGCTCGACTCGCTCCAGGTCGGCCGTGACCCGCCAGCCGCCGCTCTCCGCCACCAGCAGACCACGCTCGACCAGCATGCGGACCAGCTCCTCCACCCAGAGCGGCGTCCCCGAGGCCCGCTCCAGCACGCTCTGCAGCCCGGCTGGCGGCGCCTCGAGGCCGAGCAGCCCGGCGACCAGTCTGGCGCTGGCCGCCTCTGACAGCGGCCGCAGCCGAACCTCGCTGTAGCGGTGCGGGAACTCGCGGGCCGCCCGCTCGTGCAGCGCCCAGGCCGGCGCCTCGCGCTCCGGCCGGAAGGCGTAGCAGAAGAAGACCGGCCAGCGCTCGACCAGCTCCATCAGCTCCAGCAGCAGGTCGACCGAGCTCGGGTCAGCCCAGTGCAGATCCTCCAACTGGAGCGCCAGCGGCGCCGGGGACGCCCGCTGCTCGATCAGCCCGCCAACCGCGTCGAAGGTCAGGCGCTGCAGCTCCCGCGGCTCCAGCGCCGCCAGGTGCGCCTCCGCATCGGTCGAGAGCGGCAGCCCTAGCAGGTGGGCCAGCACGGGCTCGTCCGCCGCGCGGCCCATCCCCCGCGGTCGCTCCCGAAGCTGGCCGGCTGCTGTCCCCTCCGGCTCCTCGGCCTCGATATCGCACAGCCGGCGCGTGAGCGTTCGGGTCAACCCGAGGCTCAACGTCCCTTCGTGGGCGAAGGCCGGGCACCGCAGCCAGGTCAGGTCGCCGCCCCGCGCTCGCAGCTCGGCCAGCAGCCGCGACTTGCCCAGCCCAGGCTCGCCAATGACCGCGGCCACCTGTCCTCGCCCCCGCCGCAGCTCTCCCAGGCAGTTCTCTAGCAGGCCGAGCTCCTCATCGCGACCAACCAGCGACGCTGTCCTGCCGCCCCCCGTGGGCGCCGCGCTCTCTCCCAGCAGCACCGCCGCTGCCACCGGCCGCGCCTTGTTCTTCAGGCTCAGCGGCGCCAGCGCCTGGAACGCGAAGCCCGCGCCCGCCAGCCGGGCAGCCGTCTCGCCGACCACGACCGAACCGGGTTCGGCCGCCCCCTGCAGACGGGACGCGATGTTGACCGCGTCGCCAATGACCGTGTACTCGCTGACGCCGCCCACGCGCCGGGTCCCCGCCACCACCTCGCCCGACTCGATCCCGATCCGCAGTGCCAGCCGCGGCCCCCCCTCCCGCTCGAGCCGCTGATTGAACGTCGCCATCGCCCGCTGCATCCCAAGTCCCGCTCGCAGCGCCCGGGCCGCGTCGTCCTCATGGGCCAGCGGCGCTCCGAACAGCACCATGACGCAGTCGCCGATCAGCTTGTCGACCGTTCCGTCGTACCGCGCCGCCTCCGCCACCAGACTCCGGAGGCACTCGGTCGTGATCTCGCGCACTTCCTCGGCGTCGAGCCGCTCCGAGAGCGCCGTGAACCCGACCAGGTCGGCGAACAGCATCGTCACCAGCCGCCGCTCCTCGGTCTCCAGCCCCCTCGCCAGACCGGCCGCCGCGTCGCCCACCTCCGAAGCCGGCCCGCTCGGAAGGACGGCCGCCTCCACCCTCGTCGCCGCGCTCGACGCCGACCCCGCCGAGTTCCCCAGCGGCCCGCCGCACTCCCCGCCAAAACGGTCTCCCGCCTCGCAGGGCGTCCCGCACGCGCCGCACGCCAGCGTCAGCCTCGCGCCGCACTCACGGCAAAACTTCCGCGGCGACGGATCCTCCACCCCACAGCCCGGGCAGCGCATCGATCCTACCTTCCGCCCCTGGTGTCTCTAGTGTACCGCCGCGACGACAGGGCTACGTCCAGAGTGCTATGAACGGGCCCGGCGTTCCAGCTCTGTCGCCCTCACGTCCGACGGGCGAGCAGGACGATCGCGCCAGCGATGGCGTGGGAGGCGGCGGCGACGAGGACGGCGCCGCTGAGAGAGCCGCTCACGTCGAGCAGGGCGCCGGCGGCCACGGGGGCCAGCATGCCGCCAATCATGCGGCACATGTTGTTGAAGCCCATCACCGAGCCTAGCGCGCCGGGGTACCGCGCGGTCACACGGTCGCCCACCCAGGCCAGCACTACGCCGTCCACGGCCCACTTGCCAGTCAGGCCGAACAGAAGGATGGCCGCTACGATCAGCACCTCCTGGTGGACCAACGCCAGCGCCACGAGCGAGAGGGCGGCCAGAATGAAGCACCAGAAGCTGAGCCGCCAGCGGCCGACCCGGTCAGAGAGGCGTCCGCAGACCAGCCCGGCCGGGAAGCCGACAAAGCTGAAGAGCGAGGTGTAGAACGCGGCCTGCCCCAGCGGCAGGCCGCGCTCGGCGTTCAGAAAGCTGGGCGCCCAGGTGGCTACGACCGTGAAGCCGAAGTTCGTGAACAGCCCAATCACGAACAGCATCCAGAGCGAGGTGTCGCGCAGGGCCATGCCGAAGCCGCCCGCCTGGCCGGCGCCCAGCCGCTGCCCGCCCCGCAGGACGAGCTGGAAGAGGACGGCCAGCACCAGCGTCCCGCCGGCGAGCACCAGGAACGGGAAGCGCCAGTTGTGACCCAGGACGGCGAGGGGAACGGCGACTGCCAGGCCCACGCCGGTGCCGAGCGCCATCCCGCCGGTCAGGGCGGCGGAGCTGACGCCGCGCTGCTTTGGCGGCACGGTGCTCACCGTGATGCCGAAGGCGGCGGGGTAGAAGACGCCGCTGCCGGCCCGGTAGAGCACGCCGAACAGGATCAGCAGCACCAGCGAGGTCGTCAGGAACCAGATGCCGCTCAGCGCCAGCGTGCAGAGCAGGGTCATCACGACGAGAATGCGCTTTGGGCCGAGACGGTCCGCGAGCAGGCCGCTGGGGACCTGCATCAACAGGTACGGGAGGTAGAAGATGCTGGTGATCAGGCCCGCCTGCGTGCCGGAGAGGTTGAAGTCCTCCCGGATGAGCGGCAGGAGCGGGTTGAACATGATGATCGCCGCGGTGAAGACGATCCAGCCGACGGCGAAGAGGCTGACCAGCGCGAAGCCATAGCGCGCGCTCGCGGTGGGCGCTGGCGGGCCGACCGGTGCGCTTGCGCCCAGCGCCGCGCCTTCTTCAACCGCCGTGGTTGTCATCGAGCGTCGCTCCCGTCGTTGGGACGCTACCTTCTACACCGGATCGAGCCCCGGCGCAAGCGCCGCGCGCGGATCGATCATCCGCTCGGCGCGGTCTTGAAGGCTCGGGCCAGCGCGAGGCCGGCCAGGCCGAAGAGGGTCAGAAGGGCGAAGCTCACGGGGAGCGCCAGCGAGTCGTTGGGGCCGAGGGCTTGTGGGAGGCCGACCCCCAGCAGGTCCACGGCCGTGTGAGCCAGGATCGCCAGCCAGAGGTAGCGCAGGGCGGCGCGGATGAAGACCTGTGCCACCAGGACAGACAGTCCAACGTGGACGGCGAGGGTGCAGACCCGCTCCCAGAGGCTCAGCAGTGGGATCCAGGCCGGCTGGGCGGCGATGGCGCCGAGCTGCCGCGTCGCGATGTCGCGCTGCTCCGGCGGCAGGCTGGTGATGCCGCCGCTGGCGAGGCTCAGGATCGTCAGGAGCTGGGTCAGTGCCAGGCCTGAGATCAACACCATCGACTCGACGCCGCCGTGGCCCAGGCCGTACA
>JADZDV010000063.1 GCA_020850915.1 Chloroflexota bacterium
CGCCCGCGGGATGCTCAAGGCCGCGATCCGGGACGACGATCCGGTGCTGTTCTTCGAGCACACGACCCTGTACTTCACCGAGGGCGCCGTGCCGGACGACGAGGAGGTCATTCCCCTTGGTCGGGGGGACGTCTCCCGCGTCGGCAAGGACATCACGCTGGTGTCGATTTCGGAGATGGTCCACCACTGTCTAGCTGCCGCGGCGGAGGTCCAGGCGCAGGACGGCATCGACGTCGAAGTGATCGACCTACGTTCGCTCTATCCGCTCGACGTGGACCTGGTGCTCCAATCGGTGCAGAAGACCCATCGCCTTCTCGTTGTCCAGGAGGGGCCGCTCATCGGCGGGTGGGGCGGCGAGATCGCGGCTCAGGTCGCTGCCCGGAGCTTCGATGACCTGGACGCGCCGCCCGTCCGTCTCGGGGCGAAGCGCGTCCCAACGCCTTCCGCCGACTTTCTGTTGCGGGAAGTCGTCCCGCAACGCGCTGACGTCGTTCGGGCGCTCCGCGAGCTCGCACACTGACTCGCGGAGCTACAAGAACGGAGGTGTAGCTCGTGCCATTTGGCAGGTACAAGTCAGACGTAGAGACTGGGATCGACGTCCCGCGCATGCAGCAGTACCGGCGTGACCGCGCGCGCAAGATCCTCAACGAGCGCGGGATCGATGCGCTCCTGGCCTTCAACCCCGACAACATCCGCTACCTGACCATTGGGCCTTCCGATGCCTGGGTCAAGGAAGTCGGCAACCGGTTCGTGCTCTTCCCGGTGGACGGGGAATCGATCCTGTTCGACACCGGCATGATGGAGCCGGCGTTCAGCATGGAGTTTCCGGACATCGACATCCGGCCGCTGATCCCGGTGATGGGCTGGTACCTCTACGGGCTGACGGTCATGCCTGGCGCGCTGGAGCACCAGACAAACAAGTGGATCGCCCAGGTCGCCGACGCCCTCGCCGAAAAGGGGCTCAAGGGCAAGAAGGTGGCGCTCGACTACAACCTGCCGCGGGAGTTCCGGGACGGCCTGACCGGGCAGGGCGGCGTCGTGCTGACGGACGAGGGCATGCCGGCGATGATGCAGGCCCGCGCCATCAAGTGCCAGGATGAGATCGAGTGCCTGCGCATGGCGGCCACGATCGTCGAGGCGTGCTTCCACGCGATGAAGAAGGAGATTCGTCCTGGCGCCACCGAGAACGACATCATGGCGGTCATTCACGAGGCCGCCTTCCGGAACGGCGCTGAGGCCCTCACCTGCCACGTCGCGGCTGGCCGGCACACCTGGCCCAACCGCTGCTGGCACGGCGACCACATGATCCGCCCGGGCGACGTGGTGTTCGCGGACGTGTACGCGCTGAGCTTCCTCGGCTACCGCAGTTGCTATTACCGCGCCTTCTCCTGTGGCGAGCCGAGCAAGGCCCAGCGCGAGACCCACACCAGGGTCCGAGACATGCTCTATGCCGCGTTTGACATCATCAAACCGGGGGTGACGACGCGGGACATCGCCCTGCTCTGGCCCAAGGCCGAGGAGTTCGGCCATGTCAGCGAGGACGCCGCGGTCATGATGCAGTGGGGGCACGGCCTCGGGCTCGCCCTCTACGAGCAGCCGTACATCTCCCGGATCTGGTCGGTTGACTTCCCGGAGACTCTCGAGGTCGGCATGACGTTCGCCCTCGAGACGATCGCCTCGACGGGCGAGACGACGGTCGAGATGCCGCACGGCCAGTCCATCCGCCTGGAGGACATGATCGCCGTCACGGAGACGGGGATCGACCGCCTGACCCGCTGGCCGCTGGACGAGATCGAGGTCTGTCCGCTGTAGCACGGCCCTGCTTGACGCGAGACCCCCTCACCGGCGTTCGGCCGCTCGACGATCCGCGGCCCGGCCTTCTTCGCCTGGTCGAGATAGTCGCCAAAGACCTGAGCGACGTCGATCTCGCCGGACCGGAGGCCGGCAACACGGGTTGCTACTTCCCCGACGCGCCTGATCTCGAGCGTCTTGAACGCCGGAGTCACCCGCCAGTGGTTCGGCACGGCCTCGAAGGTCCAGCGGTCGCCCTGCTTGCCTTCGATGACCCGGTAGGGCCCAGTGCCGATCGGGTGCAATGCCGCCCGCTGTTCACCGACCGATTCCATGTACTTCTTTGACGTGATGACCTGGTAGCCCAGGTTCTGCACGAAGTACGTGAGCACTTCCCACCGCGGGGTCTTGAAGGTCAACACGACCGTGTACTTGTCGGGCGTCTCGATCCGGTCGAGATTCCCCCGGAAGAACGACGCATCGCCGCCCGGGGCGTCTGGCTTGAGGTTCTGCTCGACCGTCCACTTGAAGTCCTCGCTGGTGACCTCGCCCAAGTTCTCGTGGAACTGGACGCCCTGGCGCAGTTTGAATGTCCAGGTCTTGTAGTCGGCCGAGTGGTCCCACGACGTCGCCAGGCCCGGCCTGGTCTCGAAGGTCGTCGGATCCTTCATCAGCACCGGGTCGTAGATGACGTCCCGGAGCACCTTCTCCGTCTGAGTGCCGTGCCAGAGGCAGAGACGAGCTCGAGGTGAGGACGAGCGAGGCGGCGGCGCGCAGGCTGGTGACCAGGCAGGAGCGCTCAACGTCCGGCCTGGTACGTGAGGCCAAGGGGGCACGAAGCCCGGGACCGGCGCAGTCTCACGGCCGCCACGGGCTGCGCGCCCAGAGTCTACCACCCTCGCCCAGGCAGGCTCCTGCTCGAATGGTAGACTCTCCGGCACGCTACGCCATTCTTGACTCAGAGGAGCGACGATGGCCCAGGAGATCACTGCCGAGCTGTTCTACGAGTACTGCAAGAAGTTCAACAACTGGGGGCGCTGGGGCGAGGACGACCAGCTTGGCTGTCTGAACTTCA
>JADZDV010000064.1 GCA_020850915.1 Chloroflexota bacterium
GGCCGATGACCCGGGCGGTGCTCGGCCTGGAGCAGGATGACCTCCCGCTGGACGCCGAGTGAAGCCCGTAAGGCCAGCAGCTCGTTCACGTAGGCGTTCGACGCCGGGTCATGCGGACCGCGCGGCCCGGTCACGAGCAGGCGCGGACGCAGCCCGAGCGTCCGCAACTCGGCAATGACCCGGATAGCCAGCTCGATATTCTTGCGACGGGTGATACGGGCCGGCGCGAGCAGGAACGGCTCCGCCTCCAGCAGCTCATACGCGGCGAGCAGATCCTGGGTGGACCGGCGCAGACGCAGCTTTGTCGCTACGCTGACGCCCGCGGGGATCACTCGCAGGTCCGCCGGTGGCACGCCCATCAGAGCCGCCAGCTCTGCGCGGCGGAGCTCTGAGACCACCACGTAGGTGATGCCCGGAGCACGGCGCTTCAGTAACGTCCAGGGATAGCCTTCCCGCACATTGTCCTGGTACAGGGGGTTCGTCCACGACAGATCGTGACACCAGCCAACCAGCCCTCGCGCGCCTCCCGCGGCTAGACGGTGGAGCGCCACCGTGAGCGGCAGGTGGAAATGCAGAGTCAGGGCGTTATGGATGATGCACACGTCGAGATCCGCCAGCCGCGCGCGGAGCGTCTGCTCCAGCTCTTCGACGAATCGCTCGAATCCAGCCGAGACGACGCCCGCCGCCAGCTCGCGGTTGATCTCCAGCAGACGCGCGCTCTTCGAGTCCAGCTCCGGCATCCGCAGGTACTCGATATCGCGTGAAAAGCGACCGCCACGTCCCGCCATGGCGCGGACGAGATGCCCGCGACGACGCAGGCCGCGCGCCTGAAAGCCGATGATCGCTTCGACACCGCCGACGATCGGCGGCGACGTGAAGTGGAGCAGACCAACGTGCAGGGACGCTGCGCTTGACGTCTGGCGTGAGATAGAGCAGCCCCTCCTGAGAGATCACCAGGCTCAGTCGCGGCGTCTTGGACGCAGAGCGATGAATCCGTACAACGTCGGCTCGAACCGATTGGCGATCCGGAGGTACTCCTCCTCGTTCCCCTCGATCATGAGCTTGTGCATGATAACCGTATCGCCGTCCGGCACGGGCTCTACGGTCTGGACGCAGAGAGCCATGATCGGAATGCCCGCTTCGTACACTTTGACCTGTCCCTGGTGGCGCGGGACGCGATAGGTGCGCGAAGGATTGGAGGGGCTTGGGACATCGAGGAAGCCCCACCGGCTCAGGTGGACAGATTGCTCCTCGGTCAGCAGGTCCGTCAGCAGCTTGTTGGCCAGCTCCTGAGCATCTCGCCAGTCAGACCGCCGGCCGGGCGCGCCGGTTGGCGGCGCCAGGATCCCGTGGGGGGCCCGGAACAACAGGCACACCACCAGCATGACGAACAAGACCTCGAGCAGGATGACGGCGACTTCCACGGCGGTGCCGACCCCCTCACGCCCCGCGACCCGAACGACAGGTCGAGCCCGCTAGCTCGCCCGGACCCGACTTCTCGACTGACGATCAGCCGCCAGCGACGCGCGGGATAACGATGATCTGCTGCTCGTCAGGATCGAAGCGATCGAGTCGTCGGGCGGGACGGTCCGGTGCAACAGAGAAGGCGGTGGCCCCGCGTGAGCGGGCCTCCTCAAAAATGCGTTCCGCTTCACGTACGGCAGCGGTGGCTTCCGCGTCTCCAGCTTGGGCTTTCCGCGAGTCCCAGTTCACCGTCATGTCGCCCCGCGCGGAAAGGAGTCGCATGTGGGCCATAGTGATCCTCCCAGGTTCCACCACCGGAAAACACAGGGCCCGCCGGTAGCGTTGCTACACAGGCGAGCCCTGTTCCCACTGCCGGAACGGCCGCGGCCGATCACCCGCCGCCGCCGAGCACCTGGGGGCCGGCAGGCCGTGTGTCTTCCTTGAAAACCAGTATAGCGCTTCGACAAACGCTGTCAAGCCGTACACGAGGCAAGCCGCGTGCCAGGGCCACGCGCTGCCAGCAACGCCGCTGCAAGGCCCTGTGAAGCTAGCGAGGACCGCCTTGGACCTGGACCGGCGCGCCGTCCGTGATCGTATCTACGTTGCTCGTGAGAACCTCGTCTCCAACGTTCAGCCCCTGGACAATCTCTGTCTGAGATCCGTCGTTCACCCCGACCTGGACCTCCTTGGACCGCGCGCGGCCGTCCTGGATCACGAACACCAGGGTCCGGCCTGCCCGTGTGGCGATCGCCTCCTGCGGCACCAGGATCGCGCTCTTCGGCGTGCTCGTCAAACGGACCTGGGCGAACATGCCATCCTTGAGCCTGCCATCCTGCTCGCGCGGCCAGACGCGCACCGCGAAGGTGCGGCTTTTCGGGTCTGCCGTGGGGGCGATGCTCTGAACGTAGCCGTCGATGAGCTGATCGGGGTAGGCCGACACCTGGATCGAGGCCGGCTGGCCCTTCTGAACGCGGCCGAGCTTCGCCTCCTCCACCTGGAGCACGATCTCCACGTCTTTCGAGACCAGTGTAACGATCGGCGAGCTCAGTGCGGCGATGGAGCCCTGGCTCACCAGCCGCTGGGAGATGACGCCGTCAAATGGCGCCTTGATCGTCGCCTCCAGGGCGGCGACCCGCTGCGCCTGGAGGGCGGCAGCCGCCTGCTCCACACCGGCCGCCGCGGCCTGGAGGTCCTCGGCGGTGTAGGGACGAGCCTTCTGGGCCACCCCCGCTGCCGCCTGGTCCACTGCGCTCTGGGCGACTTTGACGTCGTAGATGCTCGGATTCAACGCCGAGGCTAGTCGCGCCTGGGCGCCAGCCACCGTGGCGGTCTGGGAGTCCATGGCCGCCTGGAGCCGATCGACCTCCGCCTGGGACTGATCGACCTTGAGCTGGAGGCTCGGCAGGTCGCTCGTGCCGCCGAACTTCAGCTTCTGCAGCGTCGTCTGGGCGGCGACCAGCGTCTGTTCGGCCTGCTGCACGTCGAAGATCGTGGGGCCATTCTTCGCCTTCTGGAGAGCGTTCAGCGCGATCTGAAGCTGCGCTTCCGCCACGTCCAACGTGCCCTGGAGCGTCGCCTGCTGACTGTCCGAGCAGCTCTGGCTGGTCTTCGTCGTAGTGTTCGACTCGGTGTTGGTCGTTGCCCGGTTCTTCGACGTCGGCGTGGGCGAGGCCGGCTGGTTCTTCGTATTCGACTTGCTCTGGGTCTCGGTGCGAGTCTTCGTTGTGGTGGAGCCCTGGCCGCAGGCTTCGAGCGACTCCCCGGCCGCGTCGCGCGCCGCGGTCGTTCGGATCACTTCGAGCTCAGCAGCCCGGATATCCTCGGGGCGTGGCCCCGCCTTCACTTGCGCCAGCCTGCTCCGGGCAATGTCCACCTGGGCGGCGGCGTTGGTGATGTCCTCGTCCTTCACGCCTGGCCCACCCAGGCCGGCCTGCGCTTGCTGGAAGCGCATGCGCGCGTCGTCCAGCGCCAGCCTGGCGTTGACGAACTGGGCTTGGAGCGTCTGCTGGGTCCCAGCGGCCGAGTCAACCGACGCCTGCAAGTTGTCCACGTCCTCCTGCTTGGGACCGGCTCGCACCTGGTCCAGCTTGGCCCTCGCGGCATCCACCGCGGACTGCGCCTGGGCCACATCCTCCGGCTTCGCCCCGGCCCGGACAGTCGCCAGCTTGGCCTCAGCCACCGACACACCAGCCTGAGCCTGCAGCACCGCCGCGTCGAGCGCCGCGTGCTCGAGCTCCGCGACGACGTCGCCAGCGTGCACTTCATCGCCCACGTCGAAGTTCAGCTTCTCGACGCGGACGGAGATCTTCGGCACCAGGTTCACGGTGCCACGTGCCGCGACGTTGCCGGAGTACGTGAGGGTCTCGCTGATGTCTCCACGCTTCACCACAGCGGCCGTGACGTTCTGCGCGGGGACCTCCCGCGTCTGGGGCTTCGCCGCCGGCGATGGCACCGCCCCCGGCTGCTGGCCGAACGGCAGGGCAGGCAGGCTGGGAATCGTCGTACAGGCGGAGGCCAGGATGGCACCGGTCAGCACCACTCCGATCAACCGCGGGAGCCACCACGTCGAACGCTGACTACGACCCGTCACTCTGCACCTTCCTCCGCGCGACCGCCCACGCTGACGACGCGTGGCTGGTCCATGGCATCTGGGGTCTTTGCGCCGTGCTGATGTTCGAACTCAGCCTGCGCGGCGCCATACAGCAGGTCCAGCGCCCGCGCGACCAGCCGCAGCTCGCCAGGGTCGAGCCGACGAAGCAGCAACCGTAGCCGGTCTGTGCCCGCCGTAGCAAAACGGGCGATCAGCTCCTCACCGGCATCCGTCGTCGTCACTCGAACGACACGTCGGTCGCGGCTGTCTTCAGCTCGTCGCACCAACCCATGCTCGACGAGCCGATCCACCAGGCCCGTGGCAGTGGACAACCCAACGGACAGGAGACTGGCGACCCGCCCCATCGCAGCCGGACGCAGCCCGTGGACGACGAGGAGCGTCTTCAGTTGTGGCATCGTCAGGTCGATCTGCAGCCACGGATCGGGTCCAGACCGGACCAGGTAGTAGAACCGCTGGTCCTGCCGGCAGACACGCTCGATCAGATCGTCGATGTCGGGGGGAGCCTCTTCGGCTGGCAACAGTACGCTCCGAGGCGGTATTTCGGCTGCTCCGAAGTATGTGGCTTTCCGGGGCCGGTGTCAAGATCGTGTAACAATGCGGGGCTGTCGCCCCAGGGTGTATAAACCGGACGTCCAAACCCGGGCTGAATGAGGGCCTTGCATGCCGGTTGACGTGCTCCTAACCTGTCGTTCCTGTGGTAAGCCGTTCGCTGTGAACCGATTTGGCAATCACGTGCGCTGTCGGCACTGTCACGCCGACCTGTCCAAGATCGAGCAGATGCGGCAACTGCTCGCCATGTGGTTCTACCCGCGCCGCTGGCGCGCCGACCTTGTCGAGCCGTCCGCCAACTTCCTGATCGAGAAGCTGTGGACCGCCAATGGTCAGGGCGAGCGACTGTACGCTGGCATCGCGCCGGAGAACGTCAACTACGACATCTTTCGCAACATGATCACTCGTTTGATCGCTCGCGGCGTTGACGAGGGATGGATGGACGTCACGTTCCCCAGGGACCCGCTGGCCGAGAACCCGGTCTACAAGCTCAAGTTCAAGGATCCCGATCGATTTGCCAGAGAGGTCGAGTCGCTGTTCCCGGACGTGAACTGGGACGAGCAGATCCAGGTGCCCCAACTGGAGCCCGAGGGCGCGCACGCGCTGTCCTGATCAACCGCCCCCGCCCGGGGTCCGAGACTGCTCACTGGCCCGCGAGCTGATGCACCCGCTGGGCCAGGGCGTCGCCCACTTCCCAGGTCTTCGCCATGCCGCCGAGGTCCGGGGTGACATGCTGCCCTTCCGCGGTCACCGACTCGATCGCCCGTAGCAGGAGCTTCGCCGCCTCCGCTTCACCCAGGTACTCCAGCATCATCGAGCCGGCCCAGACGGCCGCGATCGGGTTGGCGATCCCCTGGCCCGCGATGTCCGGCGCCGAGCCGTGCACCGGCTCGAAGAAGGCCGGTACCTTCTTACCGGGGTTCATGTTGCCGCTCGGCGGGAGCCCCAGGCTGCCCTGGAGCGCGCCCGCCAGGTCGGTCAGGATGTCAGCGAACAGGTTGGACGCGACCACCACGTCCAACGATTCCGGGCTCCGCACAAACCTCGCCGCCATCGCGTCCACGTGGGTCCGATCGGTCTGGATGCCCGGGTACTCGCGTGCGATCTGGTCAAACACCTCGTCCCAGAAGACCATGTTGTACTGCATCGCGTTCGACTTGGTGACGCTGCTGACCTTCTTGCGACCACTCCTGACAGCGTACTCGAAGGCGTAACGCACGATCCGCTCGACCGCGAAGCGGGTGAACACGATCCCCTGGATCGCCACTTCGTGCTCTGTGCCGTTGTGCACCCGGCCGCCAACACCGGCGTACTCGCCCTCGGTATTCTCGCGGATGCAGACGAAATCTACGTCGCCAGGGCCCTTGTCACGCAGCGGCCCGACGGTACCCGGCAGCAGCCGGCAGGGGCGCAGGTTGACGTACAGGTCGAACGACTTGCGAATCGGCAGGAGCAGACCCCAGAGCGAGACGTGGTCCGGAACGAGCGACGGGAAGCCCACCGCGCCGAGATAGATGGCGTCGAAGCTCTCCAGGATCTTCAGGCCGTCGTTCGGCATCATCTGGCCGTGCTCGAGGTAGTACGTGCAGCTCCAGGGCAGCTCCTCGGTGTGCAGCTTGAAGCCACCCAGCGCCTGCTCGGCCGCCCGCAGGACCTTCATACCTTCGTCGATGACGTCCTTGCCAATGCCGTCCCCGGGGAGCAGCGCTAGCTGATAGTCGCGCATTCACTGTCTCCATCTGCCCGACGTCAGAGCTGACTCCGGCGCCGTCGCCTTCTCCGTACAGGATACACTCGATCGGTCCGGCATGTCGTCCCCGCGCCGGGCCCGGACTCTGTGGACCTTCCTCGCGGCCGGTGCCGCCCGTGCCGCTCTATCGCTCCCCGGTGGAGCGGCTATCGCAGCGGGAGCGATCTACTCTTGAAGCTCGGCCTGTGGACCTCCTACGTCATCGTCTTCGTCAGTAGCGCCTGCACGCTCATCCTGGAGCTGGTCGCGGGCCGCATTCTCGCGCCGATCATCGGCGTCTCCCTCTATAGCTGGACCAGCATCATCGGGGTAGTGCTGGCCGGCATCTCGCTCGGCAACTACCTGGGCGGACGTGTCGCGGACCGCTGGCCCTCGCCCCGGACGCTCGGCCTGATCCTGTTCGGCGGCGGACTCGCAAGCCTGCTGGTGCTCCCGCTGGCTGTCGTGGCCCAGGACCAGGGCGTCTTCCGCACGGTGATCGTGGACGCTGCGCCGCAGGCTCGCCTGATGCTCCGCATCCTTCTGCTGACGACGATGTGCTTCTTCTTACCGGCGTTCATCCTCGGTATGGTCTCGCCGGTCGTGGTGAAGCTCGTTCTGCGAGATCTCTCCCGGAGCGGCAACACGGTCGGAAAGATCTACGCCTTTTCGACGCTTGGCAGCATCGTCGGCACGTTCTTCACGGGCTTCTACCTGATCGCCACGTTCGGCACTCGCATGATCGTGCTCGGCGTGGGCGTGGTCTTGATCGTCATGGCCGTCATCTTCGGCGGCATGCTCCGCCCGGGCAGACCGGGCCACGTGGTAGCGAGCGCCGGCGGATTGGTCCTGCTGGCCCTCCTGCTCGCCACGTCAAGCGCCGTCAATGCGTTCGAGAGTCCCTGTCAGAAGGAGACGGACTACTACTGCATCAAGGTCTACGACCAGGACCACGGCAACAACCGCGTTCTTCGAACGCTGGTCCTGGACCACCTGATCCACAGTTATACGGACATGAACGACCCTACCTACCTGGAGTACTCCTATCTGAAGGTCTACGCTGAGCTGACGGACTACGTGGCGCGGGACAGACCGGACTTCCGCTCGGTCTTCATCGGCGGTGGTGGCTACACCCTGCCGAAGGCGCTGCCGATCCTGTACCCGCGGTCGAGCGTGGACGTCGTGGAGATCGATCCCGGCGTCACGGAGATCGCCGAGCAGTTCCTCGGACTCTCCCCTGACAGCCGCGTCAACACGATCAACTTTGACGCCCGCCTGGTGTTCGAAGACCTCGTCAACGGTCCGAAATACGACCTCGTCTTCGGGGATGCCTTCAATGACCTGTCCGTTCCCTACCACCTCACCACCAGGGAGTTCGACGCCCTCGTCCGCGCCGTCTTGAGCGACAACGGTCTCTACATGGTCAACGTCATCGACAAGATGCAGGGCGGCCTCTTCATCCCCGCGTACGTGCGGAGCATGCAGGCGGCATTCCCGCACGTGTACATCATGGCTTCCGGCAGCCCCTGGAATACAAGCCTGGCATATACCTACACCGTTGTCGGGAGCCTCAGACCGATCGACGAGGCGCGGCTCAGGACGGTGAAAGGACAGAATTCAGACGGCTCGATCGTGACTCGGATCATGCCCGCCGACGAGATGCGGCGCTGGCTGGACGCCCAGCCGGGTCCGATGCTCACCGACGACTACGCCCCGGCGGACAACCTCCTGGCGCCGCTCTTTGCCGAACGAGGGCAGTGAGCCGCTCCGCGGCCTCGGCCGCCGTCATCTGGACCGCTCTGGCGCTGTCGCTGGCCGGCTGCCTCTCTCCACAGGACAACACGGTCGTGATGGAGGACAGCTCGATGGAGCCAACGTTCACCGCTCGAGACGTGCTTACCTTCCAGCCGGCGAGCCGCTACGAGCGTGGGGACGTGGTGGCCTTCGACTATCCGTTCGCCTACCCTGGCCGGCCCCGGCGAACACTCGTGGCCCGCATCGTCGGCCTTCCTGGCGACCTGGTCAGGCTGGGGCCTGACGAGCTCGCCATCAACGGCATGCCGGTGGCGGAGCCGTACGCCAAGAACCGCGACCGCATGGACGTCCGCGAGATCGCCGTCCTACCAGACCGCTATGTCGTCCTGGGCGACGACCGCGCGAACCAGCGAGACTCCCGCTGGTGGGGCCAGCTCCCAGCCGAGAAAGTCCTGGGGCGCGTCCGCGTCGAGTGAGCCACGTACTGGCGAACGCGTGTTGCGCAACAGACCGGTCCGACGCGCTGTGCGCTCCCGTTCCAGCGCTCGCTCGCCGCGGGGTGCGCTCGACTCCCGCTGAACCCCGCGGCAGTTTTCCAGACGGCGCCCCTACCGGTCTGTCGACCACGCAGCACCGTTCTTCGGGCGCACCCCCGATGCGCCTGGCGTTGCGTTCATGGTGCGTCGGATGTATGCTCTGAGGGGCGCCGCGGCCGTTTCGTGAAGCAGTCTCCTGGACGTCTGAGCGATGGCCGCCAGGGGTAGGCGCTGTCAGTCGCCAGGTCGTAGCATCAGAAACCACCCTTCTGGACGTTTGAGCGATGGGCGCTCGCCGCGGCAGGAATGGAGTCGCGCCTCAGTTGTCACCGGGCGCGCTGGACCTGCTCGCCACAACCGATGAATGCGTCCTGGCCCTTACCGGCGCTGGCCGCGTCGTCGACCTGAACGCGGCGGCCGAGCAATTGCTCGGCTGCCGACGGAGCGACGCGATTGGCCGGCAATGCAACGAGGTGCTGGGATGCCATGATGGGAGAGGCTGCGCCCACCAGGACCAGGCCTCCTGTCCGCTGCTGCTAGCGGTCCGCACCGGCCGGCTCCCGCCAAGCCTCGACTTGTTCGTAAGCCCTCGCGGCGAGCGAATGATCGAGGTCAGCGGGAGCGCGGTCCTGGTCCCGGGCGAGGCAGACGCTCGCGCGTTGCTGCTCGTCCGGCCGTTGCCCGGCGGTATCGTCGACACGCTCTACGGGTCGACCGTCCAGACGGGCGCCGGGTCTGGCGCAGCGCGAAACCCGGTCTGGAGAGCCGACCTCGCCGAAACTCTCGATCGCCTGCTCATCGCCACCGGAGCGGACGCCGCCGAGCTTTTTCTCGTCGCCCCAGGAGGCACCCAGCTCCTGCTCGCGGCCCATCGGGGGCGTGCTCCGCGCGCATTCCGGCAGATCACCCGGTTCGAGCCTGGCCAGGGGTTCCCCGGCCTGGTGGCCGAGACGGGCGAGCCCGTCGTCAGCCTCGACCTCGCGCATGACGATCGCTTCCTGAGAACGAGCGTGAAGCAGCAGGGCTTCCGCTCTTACCTCTGCGTCCCGGTCCAGAGCGAATCCGGCCTGCTCGGCAGCTTGCACGTCGCCTTCCGTCGGCGACGCGCGGCGCCCAGCGCACTGCTCTCGTTCCTCGGGCGAGTTGCGCCGCATCTCGCGACGGCGCTGGAGCTAGCTCGCCTTCGCGCCGCGGAGCGCGTTGCCATCCAGCCGCTGGACGCTGCCGCGGACGCCAGCCTCAACCTGCAACGGGCGGCTGACCAGAGTCTCGAGACCTTGATGGAGGTTGCCGGCGTGGACCGGGGCGCGTTGCTGCTGACCGACGTCCCGGGGGCCGACGCGCTCCAGCTCATCAGCGAGCAGCGCCTGTCACCACGCCTGCATCGCGTGCTGACCAGCGCCTGCGAGCCGAGCAGTTGTCCCGCTCTCACGAGCCTGCGCAGCGTCCTCCCCGCCGACCGCGCCTGGACCGAATCGCCCTGCTGCCAGACGGTCCAGCGCCATCTGGCCTGCGCCATGTGCCTGCCGCTCCAGATCGATGGCCGGCCACTCGGCATCGCCCTGCTCGGGAGCGGCCAGCACGATCCTCTGCCAGCGCGCCGCTTGAGCTACCTCCACGCCGCGCTCACTCGGGCCGCGCTGACCATCCAGCACGCTCGGGTAGCGGTGATCGAGGAGCGCACGGCCCGCGCAGCCGCCAGCGGCGACGGGCGGCCCACCGCCCCTGCCATCGCCGCGTCCGCGGTGACCCCCCCGGGCGCGGCAACCGGCGCGCCCTTCCTTGACCTTCGCTGTCTGGGCCCGTTCACACTGCTCCGCGATGGACTCCCCGTCCCGGCGCACCGTTTCGCCCGCCGACGATCGCTCACGCTCCTCAAAATCCTGCTCACACGCTACGGCAAGCCGGTCCACCGCGAAGAACTCGTCGAGCTGCTCTGGCCCGACGGCAGTCCCCGGGTAGCCGGCGACCTCTTGAACGTCGTGGTCCATTATCTTCGACGCGGTCTGGAGCCAGCAGCGCGGGCGAACCAGCCCTCCGCGTACATCCGGACGAACGGCGACTACTACGCTTTTGACACCACCTCACAGCACCGCCTGGACACCCAGGACTTCATGGAGCTGTCGCGGCTGGGCCAGGAGCATGAGAGGCGAGGCCGGCAGGATGAGGCGCTCTCCGCCTACGAGCGAGCGCTCGCTGCCTACACCGGCGACTTTCTCGAGGACGAGCTGTACAGTGATTGGTGCGCGCTGGAGCGGGAGTACCTGCGGGAGACGTTCCTGAGCGCCCTGTGGCGGGCCGCCCACCTCCGAGTGGACCGCGGCGACTTCGAGGTTGGCGTGCAATGGTACCGGCGCGCTCTCCTGTCCGACGCCACGCTGGAGGAAGTCCACCGGGCACTCATGGAGGCGTTCTGGCGCGCGGGACGGCGCGACGAGGCGCTGCGCCAGTACCGCGAGTGTGAGGCGGTGCTTGCGCGAGAGCTCCACGTGGCTCCGATGACGGAGACCGAAGCGTTGCGCCAGCGGATCGTCGGAGAATGCACGCCGGTCCCCGTCGCCGTGCGCTGACGGCGCACATGCGCGAATAGCCCCCCCATTTCGCGGAAGCCGCTCGGAATCCTCGGATGGAAAGCTATGCCCAGGATTCTTCTGGCTCGGGGCCTGGACTGGCGGAAGCCCCTTGGTACATCAGAGCGGCAACCTGCATGGCGTGTCGTTCGTCATCCGTCTCTGGCTGGAGCAACGCGAAGTGCCAGAGGAGCCGGAATGGCGGTTTCAAGTGCGGCATGTCCAGAGCGGGGATGAGATCCACTGTCGTCATCTGACAGATCTGCTGGCTTTCGTCGAACGCCACGCTGGAGTACCTGGCCCCAGCCGAGAACCAGCTTCACACGACATCCACTTCGCACACGAGGAGGTTTGATCATGAAGCGGAGCCGAGGAGGCAAGCCGGTGCACTTCGGCGGTGTGGCCGGGTTCGGCCTCGCCCTCGTGCTGTTCGCGGCCACCACCGGCGCCCCTGCGCAGGCGGCCCCTGCCAGCCAGGCGGGCCAGAGTGGCGAGGCGATCTTTCAGGCGAAGTGCGCCGCCTGCCACACGATCGGTCGCGGCCAACTGGTCGGACCGGACCTCCAGGGCATCGCGTCGCGCCAGAGCCACGATTGGCTGGTCAGTTGGATTACCGAGCCCGATCAGCTTATCGCGCGCGGTGACCCCATCGCGCAGGAGCTGATCAAGCAGTACCCGGTCCAGATGCCGAACATGGGCGTCTCGCCCGCCGAGGCCGATGCGGTGCTTGCTTACATCGCCGCTGCCCCAGCCGGCGGAGTTGGCACCGCCCCGGCCGCCGTGTCCCTGCCACCGGGCGATCCCGTGGTCGGCGAGGCGTACTTTGACGGAACCCGCCGCTTTCAGAATGGTGGTCCGCCCTGCATTGGCTGCCACAGCTTCGGAGGCATCGGGGCGCTTGGCGGCGGCGTGCTCGGACCGGATCTCGGCGGCGCCGCCGCGAAGTTCGGCGATGTCGGTCTGGCCTCGTTCCTGGCGACAGTACCCACCCTGACAATGAACGCCGTTTGGAGCCAGGCCCCGCTCACCCCCAACGAGCAGGCCGATCTCGCGGCCTTTCTGAAACAGCCCGTGGCGCAACGGTCCACGGACGCGCTCCTGCCGCTGACCGCCCTGACCGAGGCGGGCACGATACTCCTGCTGGTGCTGGCGCACCTCGTGTGGCGGCGGCGTCTGGCCGGGGTACGCCGCCCGATGGTGGCGCTTCGTCGGCTCGCGCCGACCAGCCGGCGCCTGGCATCCGGGCCAGGCCGCTAGCACATTGCTGACGACGAGCAACTGACTGTCCAAGTCACGGAGGTCACAGACGTGGGCTGGATCCAAGATCTTGTCAATCCCAAAGCGCGCCAGTGGGAGGAGTTCTATCGCAACCGCTGGCAGCACGATAACGTCATCCGGAGCACCCATGGCGTGAACTGCACCGGGAGCTGCTCCTGGATGGTGTTCGTCAAGGACGGCATCGTCACCTGGGAGACGCAGGCCACCGACTACCCGATGCTCGAGCCGGGCCTGCCACCCTACGAGCCACGGGGCTGCCAGCGTGGCATCTCCGCCTCCTGGTACGTCTACAGCCCGATCCGCGTCAAGTACCCCTACATGCGCGGGGCGCTGATGGACCTCTGGCGGGCCGCGAGACACCGGCACGCCAATCCGATCGATGCGTGGGCCTCCATCGTCGAGGACGAGACCAAGCGCGCCCGCTTCCAGCGCGCCCGCGGCAAGGGTGGGTTCCGTCGCGCCTCCTGGGACGAGGTCCAGGAGATCGTCGCCGCGGCGTGTCTCTACACCGCGAAGCAGTGGGGGCCGGACCGGGTGTTCGGCTTCTCTCCCATTCCGGCGATGTCCTTCCTCTCGTACGCGGCCGGCTCGCGCTTCCTGCAGTTGTTCGGCGGCGTGAACATGAGCTTCTACGATTGGTACGCCGACCTGCCCAACGCCTTTCCCGAGATCTGGGGCGATCAGACCGACGTGTGCGAGAGCGCCGATTGGTTCAACGCCAAGTACATCGTCTCGATGGGCTCAAACCTGAACATGACGCGCACGCCAGACGTGCACTTCATCTCAGAGGCGCGTCACGAGGGTGCAAAGTTCGTCGCCATCGCGCCCGACTTCAGCCAGGTCTCCAAGTACTCGGACTGGTGGATCCCAGTCAAAGCCGGGCAGGACACCGCGCTCTGGATGGCGGTGAACCACGTCATCCTCAAGGAGTTCTACGTCGAGCGCCAGGTGCCGTACTTCCAGGACTACCTGAAGCGCTACACGGATAGCGCCTTCCTGGTGGAGCTCACCGCGGACGGCGACGGGCACAAGAGCGGCCAGTTCCTTCGCGCCAACCGGCTGGAGCGCTACCAGGACGTCGAGAACGGCGACTGGAAGATGCTCGTGCTGGACCAGAACAGCGGCCAGCCCCGCATGCCGAAGGGCGCGGTCGGGTTCCGCTGGGGCGAGGAAGCCGGCAAGTGGAACCTCAAGCTCGAGGACGGCCTGGACAACGCCGCCATCGATCCAGTGATGAGCTTGCTGGACGAGCATGATGATGTGCTCCAGGTCGAGTTCTACGACTTTGCCGAGGGCAGGCCGTCCCTGCGAGGCGTGCCGGTCCGGTATGTCGAGACCGGCACCGGGCGCGTGCCCGTGGCGACGGTGTTCGACCTGC
This sequence comes from Chloroflexota bacterium, assembly GCA_020850915.1. The sequence goes on from JADZDV010000064.1 coordinate 13,871, forward strand.
TCATGGCGCAGTTCGGCGTTGGACGCGGCCTGCCCGGAGCGTATCCGAGCAGCTACGACGACGACATGCCCTACACACCGGCCTGGCAGGAGCGATTCACTGGTATTGGCCGGGACACCGTGACGCGCCTGGCGCGCGAGTTCGCCGGGAACGCCGAGGCGACCCGCGGTCGCTCGATGATCATCGTCGGAGCCAGCATCAACCACTGGTACAACAACAACCTCTCCTACCGCGCCCCGATCACGGCCCTCATCCTTACCGGCTGCTGCGGACGCAACGGGGGCGGCATGAACCACTACGTCGGCCAGGAAAAGCTCACCCTGGTCGCCCCGTGGACCAGCCTGGCCTTCGCTCTGGATTGGCTGGCCCCGCCCCGTCGCCAGCAGTCTCCCACCTGGCACTACGTCCAGAGCGACCAGTGGCGCTACGAGGGAGACTTCACGGACTACGCCGCCGTTCCCCCGGGAGCACGTTGGGCCAAGGGCCACGCCATGGACCTTGAGACCCGCGCCGTGAAGATGGGCTGGATGCCGTTCTACCCGCAGTTCAACGCTAA
>JADZDV010000065.1 GCA_020850915.1 Chloroflexota bacterium
CGTCGCCGCTGAAGGTGTCCCAGACCCCGGTGAAGCCGGCCTGGATCATCAGCGCCGCCGTGAGCCCGTTCCGCGCGGGCATGCCGCCGAAGATGAACGCCTTCTCGATGTGCTCCGTGTCCCGGGCGTAGGTCATCACGCCGGAGGCCTGCTGGGCACCGTAGGAGTAGAGGTACCGGTACTGCTCGGGGCGGCTCAACCCCGCCAGGCAGCCGGCGGCCGCGGTGGCGCCGAGCGTGCCACCGATGCTGAACGGCAGGTGGTTCCGATCGCGCATCGCCTGGGGGCCCAGCGCCTTGTTGGTGCGGGCGCCGATGTCGTAACCCAGCACCACCGCGTTGACCAGTTCCGCGCCGCTGGCACCCACCCGCTCGGCCATCGCCAGCGCCGCCGGCAGGATGGCGCAGCCGGGGTGAAAGCCCGCGCTGCCGTTCGAGTCGTCGGTCTCGTCGGTGTGCGCCAGCATGCCGTTGGCGATCGCCGCGGGGACCACCGGCAGGACCATGTCGCTCGCCACGACCTGCGCCTCCGGTCGTCCGCCGCCCTCGAGCCTGGCGAACTCCAGCGCCAGTTGGCCCGGCCGGAGCCGCGTCCCGGAGACCATGGCCGCCAGGGTGTCCAGGATGTGGTGCTTGGCCCGTCGCAGCACCTCTGGCGGCAGCTCGGCCGTCCGCGCGCTGGCGGTGTAGTCGATGAGTCGTTCCATCACGCCGTTGCCGATCATCATGCGTCTGTCTCTCCCCGTCGAGCCCCAGCTGCTCCGTCTCTCAACGATCGCAAGCGTACTCACCGGGCCGACCGCCCGGCGAGCGCGAAGCTTGGGCGATCCCCGCCAGGCTGCACGCCCTCCGCCGCCTCGAGGCCCGCTTCTCGTCAGGCCGGACATCAGGATGTGGGACGGCGGTTCGGGGGCAGGGAATGGCCAGTGACGCTCGCCGCGACACCCTTTCCCTGGACGGCTCCAGGGCCGGTCGAGCGGAATGGCGAGGCGCCTGGGGCGCGCATCGAGACGGACGCAAGCGGCGCGCCACCACGCGTCACCAAGACCGGCTGCGCCACACGACTCGCTCCGCGGCGGTACGAGCCGAAACACGCATCGCGGACATGGCGGCCGCGCAGACCGACAGAATCTGCCTCGCGTCGCTGCCACGCCTGACCCCCACCTGGGGGGCATGCCCACCACTCATCGGCAGCGGGACCCACAGCGCCAGCACCGCCCAGACGTGGCCAAGGCCGCGGAACGGTTTCCGAACACTCGACAGCCATGCGCCGTGGCGCATCGTGGCCAGGGTGATCTCCTGGCCGTGCCTTCTCGCGCGAGCGACTGCTCGCTCACCTGCTGGAATGGCGGAGGTTGGGACTAGTCCTCGAAGATCGCCACGGCGCGGCACCAGCCGCCGCTCCCACGCTCGATCCTGACCGGGAACGCGGCGACTTTAAACCCGAACCGCCGAGGCAGCTTGTCCAGGTTCGCCAGCTTCTCGATCATGATGTACTCGCGGTCGCGGCCGACGTAGTGGACCGGGAACCACGCCGCGGTCTCACCCGCATTCAGGCGTTCTGTCATGATGCGATGGGGCTGGTCAAGGGTGACCGAGTCCGTGCCGATGAGCTTGATGCCCTGGTCCAGGAGCCAGTGGCACGCTTCGGCCGTCAGTCCGGCGCCCTTCTCCCGATACAACTTGTCGTCGATGTACCGGTCGGCTCCCGTGCGGATCATGACGATGTCGAGCGGCTTGAGCGTGTAGCCGATCTGCGCCAGGTCGGCCTTGATGTCGTCAACGCCAATGGCGCTGTCGGGCGGCACATGGGCGAAGTCGAGCCAGACGCCGTCACTGAAGCACCATTCAAGCGGCACCTCGTCGATGTTCCGACCGATCTTGCCATCGCGTCCCGGTCCGTAGTGCGATGGCGCGTCGACGTGGGTGCCGGCGTGAGAGCTCAGATTAAGGTACTCGAAGCTCTGGTGCACGCCAGGGACCGGGATGCTTTGCGGCTGTACCCCGAAGATGTACGCCAGGCGGCGCGCAAATTCCCGGTGGTCCACATACCTGATCTCCTGATCTTGACCCTCCATCGAGTAGTTGCGCAATGGAACGCTCAGATCGATGATGCGCACGTGCAGCCTCTCCGTTTCCCGAACATCAGACGGTGATCGATCGATGGACGCTGGTAGCGACTACACCTCCAGCCTGGCGAGCGCCTCGCCGAGTCGTGAGATGCCTGCTCGGATGGTCGCGTCATCCGTGGCAAAGGACAGCCGGATATACCCCTCGCCGCCCGGCCCGTATTCGGAGCCGGCATGGACCGCGACCCGCCCAACCTCCCGGAGGTATTGCATGAGCTCCAGGGAGGTCATGGAGGTCTCGACCTGAACCCAGGAGTAGAACGTCCCCTCCGGCTCGCGGTACCTGACGCGCGGGATCTGCGCCAGCAGGCCGCTTACCAGGTGCCGGCGATGGTCGTAGATCGCGAGCGCTTCGGCGAACCAGGCAGCGGATGCTTCGTCGGCACGAATGGCGGCCAGCGCCGCCCGCTGAGCCATGGTGTTCACCAACTGTTGCGAGGTTCGCTGGGCCGTGCTCACGAGCCTGGCCAGGCCTCCTCTGGCCGCCACGTAGCCCACCCGCCACCCCGTCATCGCGTAACTCTTGGAGAAGCTCTGCACGAGCAACGTCCGTTCGGCGAGCTCCGGCAGCGCGATGGTCGAGACGAATGGACGCCCGTCATACACGATCTCGCGATACACCTCGTCCGAGAGGACCATGATGTCCCGCTCCACAGCGATCCGCTCCACCTGCTCGAGCTCGGCACGCGAGAAGACGACGGCTGTCGGGTTGCACGGGTTACAGAGGACCAGGAGCTTGCAGCGCGGCGTGATCGCGTCGTTCAGCGCCTCAGCGTCGAGATGGAAGTCGCTGGCCGTCCGAACACGGACGGGAACGCCGCCAACGATTCGGACCACGTCGTCGTACAGCGAATAGCAGGGATCGACGAGCAGCACCTCATCGCCGGGGTCCACCAGCGCGGCGACGCTCGAAAAGATCCCGCTCGACGCCCCGCTGGTGATCACGATGTCGGCGGGCTGGTAGTCCTGCCCGAACGCTTCGTTCAGTCCGTCCGCGACGGCCGTGCGTAGCTCGAGATCGCCCTGCTGCCGCGAGTAGTGGGTGTAGCCGGCCTGCATCGCCTCGGTGGCCGCTGCGCAGATCCACGGCGGCGTGGGAAAGTCTGGCTCGCCGTTGAAGAGGGAGACGATGCCTGACGCCCGGTCAGCATCCGGGTCGGCGAAGTACAGGACGCGCATCGAGCTGGAGACAGCCGTCACCGCGCGGGAGCCCGGCCGCGTCCGCGATGGCTGGCTCTGGTTGCTGCGCTCACCGGCCGCGTCAGCACTGCGCATGCCTCGACGCCTCCTCTTCGGCACGAAATCTCAGACGATCAACTGTTGGATGCCAGTATATAATTGGGCTGGAGTCCAGTCAAGCGGGCCTGGAGGTGCGCCCGGACAATGTTGCCGCGTGGTCGACAGACCGGTAGGGGCGCTGCTTGCTGCGCCCGCTGGCCCCGATACAGTCGTCTCCGATGTTGCACGGGCGCAGCACAAGCAGCGCCCCTCCAACGGCCGTTCCAACACAAGTCGGGCGCACCCGGGCCTGGAGGGGGCCGTGTACGCGGCATGCCGCCGTTTGGTCACGTAAACGCCTGACGCCTGGGCGCGTTTGATCGTGCCGCCACGGCGACCGGCGAATGTCGAGAGGCCCGGTAGACCGGCCTGATCTCCGTCGAGGAGGGGCTTCAGATCATGGCGAGTGCCGGCTCGCTCCTGGCTGGCAATTCGGTGTGACCCGCTCGCCAGGTCTCGCACGAGCTTTGAGGTCGCCCAGGTGTGGAGGCTAGCTGATGCGCCACGGTCCTTACGCGTACCTGTACCCCACGATCCCGCCGGCGAAGCCCGAGCCGGGCACGAGCGCCCTGCTGATCGTCGACATGCAGTACTACCACGCCCACCCGGACTATGGCTGGGGGCGGCGGCTCGCTGAACAGGGCGTGTCCCATCTCGCCGCGCCCTTCGTCGAGCGCGTGCAAGGAGTGGTCATTCCTAATATCCAGACCCTTCAGCGCGCCTGTCGAGCGGCAGGCATCGAGGTCATCTTTGTCAAGATCGAGATGCAGCGTGCGGACCTGCGAGATGCAAATCCTCAGTATCGACTCTGGGGATACCATGTGCTGACTGGATCGAAGGATGCGCAGGTGCTCGACGAGATCGCCCCGTTGCCGGGTGAGATGGTGCTCAACAAGCGCAGCACCGACGCCTTCAACTCGACGGATCTGGAACGGATCCTTCACAACCTGGGGATACAGACGCTGATCGTCGCCGGAGTCAACACGAATGGGTGTGTGGAGATGACCGCTCGAGGCGCAGCCGACCGAGGGTTCGGCGTGCTGCTGGTCGAGGACGCCTGCGCGGCGATCGGCGGCGACGTGGCTCACCGCCAGGCCATCGACGAGATGGACGGCGGTCTGATCTCGATCACCACCACGGCTGAGGTCGCCCGCCAGGCAGCGGCAGGTGGCGACTAGCGTGGTGGCAGCACCATCCATGGATCACGTCGTCATCGGGCCAGAGTACCGTGGCGCCGTCGGGCTGCTGGACACAGGCGACCGGCACGAGCGCCGCAAGCGGCGAACTCGGCATCTCATCTTCGAGGCCGCGGTGCGACTCTTCGTCGAGAAGGGCTATGAAGAGACGACGATGGAGGAGATCGCCGAGGCCGCGGACGTGGCTCGTGCCACCGTGTTCAACCATGTCCCGCGCAAGCATCGTCTCGTCGCGTATTGGGCGGGGCTTCGTGTCGCGCCGCTAGTCCGCCTCTGGCAGAGCAAGGAGTTCCGCGAGCGTGGCACCAGGGAGCAGATCCTGGGGTTCATGGCGGAGCTTGCCGAGATGAACGAGC
>JADZDV010000066.1 GCA_020850915.1 Chloroflexota bacterium
ATCGTCTCCCTGGTGGGCCGGCTCTTATCGTCCAGCTTGAAGTGCCCGCCGTCATGGCAGCGGAAGCAGCCGGCGTTGTCCTTGTGCCCCAGGTAGTTGGGATAGTTCTGGTAGCTGGCGGCCATCTCAGGACTCGCTACGATGCCGTACAGCTCCTCGAGCTGCTCCTCGGCCGCGGTGATCTGCTTCAGCTTCTCGGAGTACACCTCCGGATAGTTCTCATGGTAGTAGTCCGCGAGCTGGCCGATGCCGGCCGCGGCCTCGTCGGTCGAGCCGTACGTGACGGCGAGGAGCTGGAGGCTCTGCTTCTTGATGTACGGCAGCGTCCGATCGATCCTGCCGGTGGCGAGCGCGTCGTCCACGGCACGCTCCGGCGAGAGGAACTCGTGGCCGACCCGGTTGTGACAGCTCAGACAAGTCATCCGCTGGAGGTGCTCGGAGCCGCGGGCTTCCGCGATGGCGTCTGAAGACTCGTCCGCCTTGATGAGGCTGGTCGAGGCGTACTCCGTCACGGTGCCGTCCGGAGCCTGCACCCGGACGTAGTCGATCGCACGCGCGGTCACATCCTTGCCCAGCAGCTCCACGTTCGACTTGACGTGCCAGTGGATGCCGCGATCCCGCCCCGGGGCGACGTCCGCCAGCTTGACGACCAGCGCCACCTCAGTGGGGGTGTTGGTGGCGTCCTGGGCGAAGTAGGTGCGCGTGTCCAGCCGATCGCGGCCGGTGGGCGCCTCCTTGTGGCAGCGGCCACAGCTCTCCTGCCCCTTGACCATGCCGTGGGCGGCTGGTGGAATGGGGCGCGGGTAGGTATTGCTGACCAGGTGCATGAGCTGGATCATGCCCTGCATCTTGGCGCTGATGAGGTCCGTGGGCGCGGGGCCGATATGGCACTCGGCGCACTCAACCGCCTTATGCGGCGAGAGCTCGTACGCCCGGAGCTCTGGCTTCATGGTGTGGCAGGAGCCACAGAACTCGGGAGTCTCCATCCAATTGAGCGAGAGCACCGTCCCGGCTGAGATCGCAAAGGCAACGGCCGCGACAACCGAGCCGAAGATGAGCATCCCGAGCCCGCGGCGGGGAGCGCCGGGCACGGCTTCCCGCGGTGGGGCTGGCGAGCGCCTGGGCCAGATACCGATGCGCATGGCTCTTACTCACTCATCACCAGTCGGCCTGCGAATCACGCTCGGCCATCAGAAGCTGTGGCAGTGCTGGCAGACTCCGCGGTTGTCCAGGCGCAGCAGAGAGCTTCGCGCATTGCCGCTGGGCCCAGACGCGCCGCCCGGCCAGGGCACAGAGCCGGAGTTCGTGGCCATCTTCGCCCCGGTGCCGTGGGCGACATGGCAGGCTTCACAGCCGGGATACGGCGCGAGCGTGAAGTCCGCCTTGTGGCAGCCGTAGCACGCGCCACTGTCTCCGACGCTCGAAACGAGAGATTGGAAGGTCGACCAGTCAAACTGAGCGGTGATATGGCGATAGGCGAACACCGCGTCGCCTGACGTCGTCTGCGCGGGGTTGTTGTTGGGATCGAAGTGCGCCTCGTACCGGGTATGGCACTGGGTGCACCAGTACGTCACAGAGGCATACGTCCCTGTCCGGACTTCCAGTGAGCCAAACTTGTTGTAGGCATGCTGGTCCCAGTAGCTGCCGCTCTTCCCCTGGTTGGAGTCTGAGATGGTGTACTGCTTCGTGTTCAGGTCGGGAACGTCGACGCTCGCGTGGGGCGTGTCGGTGCCGTTGTTGAACAGCACCTGCCCTCCCCCACCGCTGCCCTTCAGCAGGCGATAGGTTGGTGCGCCGTTCGGGCCAGAGCCGCCGTGCGGATTGTGACAGCTCGTGCAGGTGAGCGGGGTCTGCAGGGCGCCCGTGTTCGAGCTGCTGCTGACGCTCCCATAGCCCCAGACAGTATTCGAGCCGCCGGTAATCATGTGGCTGGAGGTGACCGGCACCGAGGACGCCCCGTCTCCGAGGTCCGTGTTCATCTTGGCCTGGCTGAACCCGCCGCCGAGAAGGGGCTTGTTGTTCGACGTATCCACGCCGTTCTGCACGTCTGTCGTGGCGCCCAGGCCGGCGCTGTGGCAGGTGTAGCAGAACGCGCTCATGTCCGAGCCGGTGGTTGCTGACTTGAGCAGGTGGCTGCCCGGCGCGGTGTGCGTTCGGTGACAGGCGGCGCACGCATCCGTCGAGAGCGTGAACGTGCCGCTGTGCACGCCATTGTCCGCGTACGCGGCGCCGGGCTGGCTCACTACCAGGAGCAGGCCGACGCCCGCTGCCAGGAGAAGCAGGGCGAGCTTGATGCGCCGGCCATGGTCGTCCGCCGTCGAAGCCATCACCGCCTGCTCCCGAGCGGCACCTCTCTCCGCCAGGGCACCAGTCGGGGGCGTCTGTGACGTCGCTGTGGCTCCGCCGGACAGCTTCCGCTTCGCGGACTGCGCGGAGTATCCGTCCAGAGGTACAACTTTGGTACGCACTCGCCCTGCTCCTGTCGGGCGAGCGGGGGTGAAGGACGCTGCGAGGGGACTCATCAGGGCACCGCGTACTTGAACGGCTTGTAGGTCTGGGTCGTCGAGTCGAGCGTGACGTGCTCTTTACCGTGGCAGGTCAGGGCGCAGGTCTGGTTGACCGGGTCCCAGATCGGGGTCGGACCGAGCGTTGAGCCAGTGACGTTTGGCGCGAAGCTGACCAGCCGGGGATTGTTCTGGTCCGCCGCGTTGACTGCGCTGGTGGTACTGTGGGGTCGGAAGTGGCACTCCGCACACAGCGCGTTGCCCTGGCCGGCCCCCGCCGTGTCGATACTCGTGGCGATGCTGGTGTTCGCGGCGGGATTGGCGAAGAGCATGGTCGTGTGATGGCCGTGCCCCTGGAAGTCGGTATCCGCGCGCACGCTGCCGGAGGGATCGACAAACGGGGCTTCGCCGTGACACTGGTAGCAGAGCGCAAAGCTCGACGCTGTGTAGTTGGGAGAGGTGGCCCAGGGCAGGAGCAGCCGACCCTCGTAGCTGTTCATCAGCAGGCCGCGGTATCGGCTGGTGTGCGGCGACAGACGTCCGTCGGCCGGCGGCGGGGCGTTGGGATTGGCTAGCCGGTAGTTGCCGTGGCAGTTGACGCAACGGACCGGATCGCCGGTTGAAAAGTTCCAGAGCTTGAACGGGGACGTGGCCAGAGAGCTCAATTGCTGGGCGAGAGCGGGCGAGGCGTTCTTGCCCGCTCCTTCTACCGGGTGATACGAGGCATTGGCGGGATTGAGCTCCCTGCCTTTGTCGGTCACCTTTTCGGACGGAGTGGAGTAGCTCGGCAGTTGGGTGTAGCCGGAGTGGCATTTGAGGCACTGCTCGTATTCGTAGGTGATACCCGGGTCCTTGGTCTGCCAGGTGTAGCCGGGCGAGGTGCCCGCGCTGCCGTTGGAGATGGCGACGCCCGTGGTGTGGTAGATCGCCCCGGAGGCCGTCCAGCCGCTCGCGGTGAGCGTTGCGTCCAGGCTGGGATCGGCGCGGTGGGGGTTGTGGCAGTCGCCGCACTCGGAGTGGCGGCTCGAGACGCCCGCGAACTCGTCCTTCAGCTCGCTGGTGTGGCCGGAGTTGGACGCTGTCGCGGGGTGGGAGTAGAACGCGCTGCGCGTGCCGTCGTTCGCCGGCACGCTGCTGTCGCTGTACTCGGACTGGATATTCGCGCTGGCGCCGGAGCCGTCGTGGCACATGAAGCAGAGCACCGACTGGGGCTGGCCGGAGGTCAGGACGGGCTTGGTGATCGCCGTGTGCGGCCGGTGGCACAGTGCGCACTGGTCGGTGGTGGGCGAATAGGCCAGGTGCGGGTTGGTGTACGAGGGGGCGGCCAGCAACGACGCCGCGAAGAAGCTGACCCCGGCTGACGTATCGGCCGCATCCTGCGCGACCGGCGCGCTGCCGTCCCTCGGCCCGAGGGGGTCCGCGCTGGCAGCGGACGGGTCGGCGTCTGGCGCCTCGGCCCTGGTCGATCGGCGCCGCGGCCCGGAGCCCGAGCCGGAGACGTCGCGCCCGCGGTACTGCTGACGGCTGAGCATGAGTGCGGGCGCGACGCCCATCGTGAGCTTGACGGCCGGGATGCCGCCGATCGCGGTGCCCGCGTCGGTCAGACGGAAGAAGTAAGGCGTCGTCCAGGTGGCGCCGGCGGTGGCGCGCACGATGAATTCGATCTCGGTGTAGTCGCCGGCCCCGAGCGTCTGCCGCGGCGTCGGGTTCTCGGCGCTGAAGACGCTGCCGGGCTCCGGCTTGCCCAACCCGGCGCCCAGGCCAAAGGCGGTGGTGGGGATCGTCCGCGTCGCCGCGGCGCCAACCAGCCGGCTGACGTAGAAGGGTGACTCGGGGTCGTCTACGTTCAGGATCTGGAAGCTGCCGACCGGCTGGGTCGACCACTCGAGCCGCGGCGTCCACGTGACGGGCTTGCCGTCCAGGTTGGAGATCTGGAAGCGGAGGCGGATCGGCTCGAAGCGCTGCACGCCGTCCAACGGGGTGTCGATCGCGGCCAGCCAGTTGGCCGCGCCACCCGGTTTGTCGGCGCCGAAGCGGTAGTGGTCCGCGACGAGCGGGGTGCTCACGACGGCGGTCCACGGGTCGGCCGTGGCCAGGCCGCCGGTGAAGGTCAGGGAAGCCTGCCAGGTCATCGGCAGCGAGGAGGCGGCGGTTGGCGCGAGGAGCACGTAGGTCGCGCGGGCGGGCGTGCCGGCCGGGAGGTCGCCGACGGTCCAGCTCAGCTTCGAGGTGCTGGCGTCCAGCTTCGTGAGCGAGCCGCCCCCGGCGTTCACGACGGTCCACGACGCGGGGAACACGTCGGACAGCACGGCGTTCTGGAACGCCACGTCCGACGCGGCTGCGAGCTGGAAGGTGGCCTGGACGCCCGGGCTGAAGCGCGTGAGGGCCACGGCGGGTCCGCTGCCGGTCGGCGCGGGCGTCGCGGTCGCCATCGCGGTGGCAACCGCGCGCCTGGCGCTCGGACTGGCGGCGCCGGCGCCGCTCGCGGTTGCGCCGCTGGTGGTCGTGAGCGTGCCGGCGCCGCTGGTGGAGGTGACTCCCGTACCGGTGCCGCCAACGGTTCGGTCGAACGTGACCCGCGGCGTAGCGCCCGGCGCGGTTCCGCTCTGCTGCCAGGGCTTGCCCCAGTAGTTCTTCAGGAAGGCCTGGGCGTAGGTGCCAGAACCAGCGTTGCCACAGTTGCAGCTCCAGGCAGCCACGCTGTCCAGGATGTCGCCTTTGGTGGTGCTGCCCAGCGAGGACCTGCCGTCGTAGAACATGCGTACGACGGCCATGGCGTAGTCCGCGTTGTAGGCGGTGGAGAGCGCGCTCATCGGGTAGCTGCCGGGCCAGCGCGTGCGCTTGACCTGGAGAATGCCAAAGCTCTGCTCGCCGTTGGGGAAGGCGCTGTCGCCGTAGTCCGTCTGGCCGCTATCACGGTCGTCCCGCTTGCTCTGATACCAGCTGGATTCGCCGACGGCCATCGCCTTGGCGATGTCCGGCCAGCCGAGATCGTCGAAGCTCCATTTCTTCGCGGCCCACTCGAGGATCTGCTCGGTCGTCCCCTGGCAATCGCCGGTTACCTGGCTGTAGTAGCTCTTGAAACTGCCGCCGAAGCTATCGCGCCAGCGCCAGGGCGGCCGCTGGGCCTGCGTCTGGTTGGCGTCGCGGTTCTCAGGACGGATCTCGGGGTAGCGCGGGATGTCGAGGCAGTTGCTGTCCGACCCGGTCGTGGTGTTCGTGGGCCCGGGTGTGGCGCCCGGCGTGGTGCCCGGCGTGGCGCCAGCCGCGGGGCTAGGCGTTGGGGCGGCGTTGCCACCGGCTTGTGTCGGGGCGGGCGTTGGCGTGGGCGGCGCCGGGGTCGGCGTCGGGGTCGACCGGTTCCCGCCGCGGAGTCCCACGCCCTGGGTGGGGGTAGCCTTTGCGCCGCTCGTCGGTGTGGCGGCCGGCAGGGCGAGGGCAGGGCTGGCGGCGAGGAGCCCGCCGCCAGCCACCATGAGCGTTGTAGCCAGCACGAGCGCGACGAACGCGCCGCGCGCCAGCAGTCGAATTGCCCGGGCAGCCGATCCACCGGTCGGCGGCCTGGGGCGAGCCGCGGTGTCGTTTCCAGTTCTATTGGTGGGAGTGCTCCACTTCGTCGCCCTGTTCATGGCAGTTGGCTTTCCGACGCGTCTTCGAACGACTTTCTTTAACTGCTATGCACTGCTCGGGCGGCGGCCGGCGAGCGCCAACCGCCGTCCGGAGATGGCGTTAGATCAGCCAGGCCGCGGCGAGGTGTAGCTGCCAGGGCTCGTGCCGTGACAGAGGATGCACGTCCCGCGGTTGTCCACCTTGAGCAGCGTGCTCTCCGCGGACCGGCTGGTCGAGCTGCCAGGCCACGGGATGTTGCCCGAAGAGGACGACCTGGTCGTCGCCAGAGTGGCGTTGCTGCCGTGCGAGACGTGGCACTGGAGACAGAAGGGCGTGAAGGTCGCCGAGCCGTAGGGTGCCCCGGTCTGATTGCCCATCGTCCCGGTGCCGCTGTCACCGCTCTGGTGGCGGAAGTTGAAGATGGCGTCACCCGAACCGGTCGCCCCGTAAGCGTCGGTTGGCTTGGCGAGGTACCGGGTGTGGCAGGTGGAGCACCACTTGCTCATCTGCTCCCCAGTCCACGGCACCGTCGTATCGACGAAGCTGCCGCCGCTGACCTCGTACTGCCGCCAGTAGTTCGTGGTGACGTACTCGTGCGGACTGACTGCTTCGTCTGGCAGAGCGACGCCCGTGGGGGAGCCCTCAACCTTGTTCGGTAACGGCCGCAGGAGGCGGTAGGTCGCGCTGCCGTTGTCGGCGCCGCCGTGCGGGTTGTGGCAGTCCGCGCAGCTCAGCGAGGTGAGGTTGGCCGCGGCCAGGTCCTTGCCCGCGTAGCTCGTGCTGGAGATGGCGCCGCTACCCCAGATCACGTTCTGAGGCGTTAGCCCGTTCCCAGGCATCGAGCCGGTGGTACCGAACTTGACGTGGGCGGACTTCACCGCCTGGCCGCTCGTCAGGATGCCTCCAGGATCCGCCGTCGCGAGCGCGGCGTGGTCGATCCTGGCGTTGACGATCCCGCCTCCTTTCAGGGGCTCGTCTGAACCTGAGCTTGGATGCTCGATGCCGTCCCAGACGTTGAGCGTCGCGGAGGCGCCACCGTGGCAGGTGAAACACAGCTCCTGGACGCTGCTCGCCGTGAGCAGGTGGCTGCCTTTCGCGGTGTGGGCGCGGTGGCAGCTCGCGCAGGAATCTCTGACGGCGTTGTTGCTGCCAGATGTGTAGGTGAAGTTGCCGGAATGGGGCCCGGCGTCGGCGAACGCCACACTCGTCACGCCAACCCCGAGCACCAGCACGGTGACTCCGATGGCGAACGCGAGAATTAGCGGTCTCACACTCCTTACTCCTCTCTGAATGCCTGTCGGTCTAGCGGTGGCCTCGTTCCCCCACATGACGAGCCTCCTCTCCTGCCGTGCCGCCCGTCATCGACATGGGGACTTCAGTAAGACCACACCAGGAGCCGGTTGTTCACCCGGTCGGTGACGTACACGCGACCGGTCGTATCGACCGCGATGCCGTTGGGATACTGGTACTGGCCGGCCCCGACCCCCTCGGAACCGATGACGTAGAGCCGCTTCGGAGCCGTGGTGGTGTCCCAGACCTCCACCGATTGGCCGATCGTGTCGACGAGGAACAGACGATTGTTGTCGTCGACCACGAGTCCCCGCGGCATGCCGAGCGTTCCGACGCCGCCCGCGCCGATCGCCCCGAGGAGCTGTCGGTCCTGGTTGAAGATCTGCACCCGGCCGTTGTTGCTGTCGGCCACGTAGATCTGGCCGCGCTGGTCGATGGCGATGCCGTTCGGGAAGGAGAAGTTGCCCGGCTGCTCGCCCTCCTTGCCCATGCTGAACCTGAATCGCTGCTGCGCGTCGTACGACAGCAGTTGGTGCTGTCCCGCGGTCACATCCGTCACGTAGAAATTGCCGGCCCGGTCGAACGCCAGAGCCATCGGCTGTCGCGGCGCGTTGTCCGCGGGCTGGTAGGTTCCGAGGTATTCGCCCTCAGGCGAGTACCTGTCGATCACCCGCCGCATCCGGTCGGACACGTAGGCCACGCCGGCCGGGTCCAGCGCCACGTACAGCGGCATGCGGGCGCCCTGGTCGGAGTTTGGCGGCTCGAGCTTCCTGATCGCCGTCCCGTCGCGGTCGAACACCATGGTGACGCGCTCGCCCGTGCTCTCGGTGACGTAGATCCGATCGCCTCGTGGCGACACGGCCACGCCGAGCGGACCGGACAGGAGGTTGCCGGACGGCGCATAGACGCTCTTCAGAAAGGCGGGCGGCGTCTTAGGGAGCACCGGCCCGACCGGAGGCAGGGCTGGCAGATCGGTCACTGGCCTCCTGGTCTGCTGGTACTGGAACGTGAGGAGTCCCATCCAGCCCAGTGACACGGACAGGAACCCCACCATGGCAAGCTTGAACCTCAGGGTGCTCATGATCGCCGGGAGGCGAAAGAGACCGGGTCGGTGGATCGGCGGAGTCGCGCGCATCTGAGTCCCCTCCCCGTTACCGCGGGCCCGAGCGCAGCCGCTCCAGGCCAGCCCGCGGGTTGAAGTCGTTGCGATCGCTCTGGAGCGCCAGGTGGTAGGCCTTGAACGCCTCGTCCTTCTGGCCGTTCACCTCGTAAGCCAGCCCCAGCCCGGTCCAGGCCTCGTAGAGGTCCGGCTTGGCCTGGGTCACCGCCACGAGCTCTCGAATGGCCTGGTCCAGCTTGCCGTTCGAGTAGAGGACCATCGCCGCGGCGTAGCGCGCCCGGTCGGCGTCGCCCTGCGCCTGGTAGGCCTGGGCCATCGCCTGGTAGGCCTCACCAAAGTGGGGATCGAACTGGATGGCCTGCTGCAGGGCAGGGACCGCCTCGTCAGGCTGTCCAGCCGCGACCAGCGCGTCGCCAAGCAGCATCCAGGCGTCGGCGTCGGCTTTGTCGATCTTCAGCGCGGCCTGGAGGTTCGGGATCGCCTCCTGGGGTCGGCCCTGACCCAACTGGGTCTGTGCGAGGTAGTAGTAGCCCTCGGCCAGGCTCTTGTCGGCGGCGGAGAATTCGCCGTCCTTGCCGGCGTCTACGATCATCTGGAACTTGGGCTCTGCCAGCGCGTACTGCTGCTGGGCCAGGTAGACCAGACCGAGGCCTCGTTCGGCCGGCAGGAAGCCCTTCTCGATCTCCAGCGCCGCCTGGAGCTGGCTGAGCGCCTCGTCATAGCGCTGGTTCTCCAGGTAGAGCTGGCTCACCGTCACGCGGGCGATCGCGTCTTGTGGATCGTCCTGGACCGCCTTCTCGGCCATCTGGAGCGCTCGGTCCATCATGGACGGCTGGGACACCGGGCGCCGGTCGTACCAGTAGTAGACGGCAAAGGCCACTATTGAGGCGACGACCGCCAGGGTCAGGATCTTGAGAAGGCGGTCAACCGTCTGGGTCCGAATGTCTAGCGTGTGCGGTGCGTGCATCTTGTCCCTCCCGAGTCCAGCGTCCGCTCGCGCCGACTCGCTCCATGCAGCCTGTTGACGACAGCCTACGCGGACACGATCGAACAGTTAATCCGCCGGGGGGCATGTCTTGGGCACACCTCCGGCCGAATGGGGATATACCGGCGAGGCTGTTTCGGGCCTCAGGACTAGCCGTTCGATACATTCCAGCCACCCCGGCGGGCCCCCGCGCCGCG
>JADZDV010000067.1 GCA_020850915.1 Chloroflexota bacterium
AGCAGCCTGGTGCGCGAGCTGACTGCGTTGAAATTGCGCAAGGAGGGCCCTGTATGGCTTACCGCATCGTATCCACAGCGATGGTCGCCGTCCTCGTTCTGTTCTGCGCGAAAGGACTCGGGGCATTTGATCCCGGCAAGCAGAGCCGTGCGTCGGCCGGTGTCATCACGGCGGCGCTGGCCGACAACGGCGACGACAACGGCGGGGATAACGGCGGCGACAACGGCGGGGATAACGGCGGCGACAACGGCGGCGACAACGGCGGAGATAACGGATTCGACAATGGCGGCGACCATGGGACAGATAACGGCATAGATAACGGCGGGGACAATGGTGGGGACAATGGCGGGAACAACGGCGGGGACAACGGTGGTGGCGGCGGTGGTTCGACCCCGGCGCCCCCTCCCCCGCCCCCTCCCCCTCCCCCTCCGCCTCCGCCGCCTCCTCCCCCACCGCCACCGGCTCCTCAGCCGGTGTTCACGCCGTGCCAGTTCGTGCTCGGGTTCGCTTTCCTGCACGGTGCGCTGGGCGGGCTCGACGGCGACTGCGTCGACAACGAGCACAACGATCCGAACGGCACCGGCGACCGCGTGCAGGCGACGGCGCGGGGCTACATGGTCTGGCAGTTGGCCACCAACACGATGCGCTGGACCGACGGCTATCGCACCTACACGTACAGCTCCTGCGGCCTCCAGCAGCGGCTGAACACCCAGAGCTGGGTCTGGGAGCGGAATCCTTCCATCGTGGTCGGTGGCGTTGTGTCACCTGGCGGCTGCGAGCTCGCAAGCTGACCGGCTCCGCGCTCCATCCAGGCGAGCCCGGGATCATCCGGGGCTCGCCTGGCTTCCGCTCGCCTCCCCGACCTGGCGAGCGGCTGCCACCAGCCGGCAGAGAACCCGCGGCTTGATGGCACGGCCTTTGCTTGGCAAGGGATCCCACTGGGGCGGATGAGCATCCGCGCTCGCGGATGCCTGGGGGGAGTGGATGGACCGGCGCGCGCTGCCGGCAGCTCTGGTGACCGTACTGGCGACCGCCGTGCTGATCGCCCTGGTCTACATTGGGTCTCGGAAGCTGCAGGACTTCGATTCAGCGCTGATCGGCTATGCCGTCGGCAGCATCTTCGCGTTCGCCGCCGTGGTCTTCCGCTACATCCGCTGGATCACTCGCCCGCCAACCTGGCGCTACTTCCGCGCCGGCTGGGTCAACTTCCTATCCTGGCGGAACTTCCGACACTACACCCTGCTGGTACCGGTCGCCTGGTGGACCGACCTCCTGGCGCAGACGTTCATCCTGAAGCGTGGCACGCAGCGCTGGGTGATGCACATGGCGATCTTCTGGGGCGTGGTGCTCTCCTGCGCCATCACCTTTCCGCTGACCTTTGGCTGGATTCGCTTCACTCTCGTCCCGCCAGAGAGCTACCTGCTCTGGTTCTTCGGCCAGCCGCTCCTTCACTTCCCCATTGAGGCGGGCACCGGCTTCGCCCTGTTCCACGCCCTGGACTGGTCGGCTCTGCTTCTGATTGTCGGGCTCGGCATCGCCTTCTGGCGCCGCACGACCGACGCCGGGCTTCTCATCACTCAGCGGTTCGGGTTCGACCTGATGCCGCTCGTCCTGCTGTTTGCGATCGCCGTGACCGGGCTTGCCTTGACCGCCTCCTCGCTGTGGTGGGAGGGGCGCTTTTACTGGTTCATCTCCCTGGTCCACCAGGTTGTCGTGGTCGCCTGGCTGTTGTCGCTGCCGTTTGGCAAGTTCTTCCATATCATCGAGCGGCCAGCAACGATCGGGGTGAAGCTGTACCAGGCGGTGAACCAGGAGGTCGGCCACTACGGCCCGGAGACGCAGACCGGCGCCTGCGCTCGCTGCGGCAAAGACTTGCCCTCGGCCCAGTTCGTCGCGGACCTGGAGGCGACCTTGGCAGAGCTGGGCCAGCGGTACGACCTTGGCGATGCGCGCGGCACCGTGCAGCGCTACTGCCCAACCTGCAAGCGGGCGCTCCGAGCCGAGGCGTACTACCAGCTCATGGGCAAGCGCTTCCTGTAGCGGGGGCGGCGAGGCGGGAGGCGGACGGAGGCATGAGCCGCGGATGAGCGTCAATCGAGACATTTTTCTGGACCGGGACTTCAACTACGACTTTCAGACCGCCGGCTCAACCCAGACCGGGTGGAGCCGTGCCGATCGCCTGCCGGAGGTGCTGGTTCCGACCCACTGCGCGTTCTGCGGCGTTCAGTGCGGCATGAACCTGAGGGTGCGAGATGACGCCGTCATCGGCGTTGAGCCGCGCAACTACCCGCACAACCGCGGGATGCTCTGTCCGAAAGGAGTGGTTGCCTATCAGCAGGTCAACCACCCGGACAGGCTGACCCATCCGCTCATCCGTCGCGGCGGGAAGGGCGGACGGCTGGAGCGGGCCACCTGGGACGAGGCGCTGGGCTACGTCGTCGGCCGCTGGCAGGCGCTCCAGGCGGAGTTCGGTCGGGACGCTGTCGCGGTCTACAGCGGCTCCTCGATGACCAATGAGAGGTGCTACCTGGCCGGGAAGTTTGCCCGGGTGGCGTTGGGAACGCGCCATGTCGACTACAACGGCCGTCTCTGCATGTCCTCCGCGGCGGGCGCCTATGCGCGCGCTTTCGGGATCGATCGATCCCCTCTGCCAATGACCGACATTCCGCTGGCCGACTGCCTGCTGGTGGTCGGCTCGAACGTGGCCGAGTGCTTCCCGATCGTTATGAGCTGGGTCTGGCAGGCCCGCGATCGGGGCGCCACGCTGATCGTCGTCGACCCGCGCGAGACGCCCATCGCCCGAACGGCCGACCTCTGGCTGCCGGTGAAGCCCGGCACGGACGTCGCCCTGCTGAACGCCATGCTCCGCCAACTGAGCGTCGACGGTCTGGTGGACGAGGCGTACCTGGACCAGCGAACAGTCGGCTGGGAGGAGGTGCGGGCCGGTGTTGAGGCGTTCACGCCGGAGCTGGCCGAGCGGCTTAGCGGCGTGCCGGCCCAGCGGATAGTGGCGGCGGCCCGGCTCTACGGGCGGGCAGCCACCTCGCTCATCATGCACGCGCGGGGCATCGAGCACAGCACCCACGGCGTCAACAACTGCCTGGCCTGCATCAACCTCGCCCTGGCGCGGGGCCAGGTGGGCAAGCCGGGCGGCGGGACGATGATGCTGACCGGCCAGGGCAACGGCCAGGGCGGCCGCGAGGTTGGCCAGAAAGCAAACCAACTCCCTGGCTACCGCCACATCGACGTTCCGGAGGATCGCCAGGCGGTGGCGGACGTCTGGGGCATCCCGGTCGACGAGCTGCCCTGGGAGGGTGCTGCTGCCACGGAGATGGTGCAGCTCATGGCCAGCGGCGACGTCAAGAGCTGTCTGGTCGTCTGCTCGAACCTGATGGTCTCCCTACCGGACACTGCAACCGTGCAGCGTGCTCTCGACCGGCTGGAGCCCCTGGTCGTGATCGACTTCTTCATGTCTGAGACGGCCGAACGAGCAGATGTCGTTCTGCCGGGCTCGGTGTGGTGCGAGGACGAGGGCACCACGACCAACCTCGAGGGGCGCGTCATCAAGATCAACGCGGCGGCGGTGCCGCCGGGAGAGGCTCAGCGCGACTGGGAGATCCTCTGCGCCCTCGCCCGCCGCCTGGGACGCGAGCGGTACTTCCCGTTCACCTCGGCCAGGGAGATCTGGGAAGAGCTGCGGGTGGCGTCGCGCGGGGGCGTTTCGGACTACTACGGCATCACCGGGGAGAAGATCGACGCGCAGAACGGCGTGTTCTGGCCCTGCCCAACAGAGGACCACCCCGGCACGCCCCGCCTCTTTACCGAGCGCTTCGGTCACGCCGACGGTCGGGCCCGCATGGTGCCAGTGGAGTACGCACCGCCGGCCGAAGAGCCGAGCGAGCACTACCCTTTCCGCCTGACGACCGGGCGCGTCGTCTACCACTACCTGAGTGGCAGTCAGACGCGGCGACTCGGCTTCCTGAACGCCCAGGCGCCGGAGCCGTGGGTGGAGGTCCATCCGCGTGCCGCCGAGCCGCTGGGCATTCGAGATGGCGAGATGGTGCGCGTCTGCACGCCGCGCGGCGCCATGGAGCTGAAGGCGCTCGTCGTGCCGACGATCCGGCCGGACACGCTGTTCATCCCCTTCCACTATGGCCACGCCGGGGCGGCGAACCAGCTCACCAACCCGGCGGTGGAGCCGACGGTGAAGATCCCCGAGTACAAGGTGTGCGCCGCGGCGCTCGAGCGGCTGGACGCTCCGCGCGCGTCAGCCAATGGAGGCGCAAGGGAGAACTTCACGCCGGAGAACGCGCCGAACATGTTCCCCTACGCCCCTGGCGAGACCAGAGCCTCGCCGGAGCGGACCCCCAAGCGGTGCTAGCAACGACGGGAGCAGGAGATGGCGATGAAGACGCTTTTCGTGGATCCGTCACGCTGTATCGGCTGCCGCTCCTGTGAGGCGGCCTGCCGCGAGTGTGACAGCCACAAGGGCGAGAGCATGATCATGGTGGATTTCGTGGACCGCGGTCTGAGCGTGGCCACTCAGCCGACCCTGTGTATGCACTGTCAGGATCCCGTGGCTCCCTGCGCCCAGGTCTGCCCGGTGCTGGCGATCCTGATCACGCCCGAAGGCATCGTGCAGCGGGCCGACCCAACCCGCTGCATCGCCTGCCGGAACTGCGTCTACGCCTGCCCCTTTGGCGTGCCGAAGTTTGACATCGAAGCGCGGCTGATGAAGAAGTGCAACCTCTGCTATGACCGCACCGTCCAGGGCCTGAAGCCCTGGTGCGCCCAGGTCTGCCCCACCCAGGCGATCTGGTACGCCGACTATGAGGAGTTCGCCGCGCAGCGGCGGGGACGGCCGGTGAACCACACCCGGTTCGGCACCCAGGAGGTGCAGACGCGGGTCTATCACGTGGTGCCGGAAGGCGTCTCGCGGCTCGACGTGGCGGCCCTGCTGGACGAGGCGGAGGCAGCAGTCGGCGTGGCCCAACGAGAGGAGGCGTGGGTCTTGTGATCGAGCACGATCGACGGCCGGCGGCGCTGGCGGCGCCAGCGTCCGAACGGCATCGCCACCAGCGCTGGCGCGCCGAGTTTCCCTATCACTGGGACACCGACGCCCTTGTCTCGCGTCGCGAGCTGCTCCGCTTTGCCGTGCTGACCTCCGGCACGCTCTTCGCCGGCACCGCGGTCCTGGCGCTGCTCGGCTGGTTCGACAACCGCCGTCGCGGCACGCCGAAGCCGATCGCCCGCGTGACTGACGTGCCGGAAGGCGAGGCGCTCTACTTCGCCTATCCCGAGGCGGGGGACCAGGCGATGCTGCTCCACCTGCCGGGCGGCCGCTTCGTGGCCTACAGCCAGAAGTGCACCCATCTCTCCTGCGCCGTCTATTACCAGCCCGAGCGCACGCGGCTGTACTGTCCCTGCCACGAGGGCGTCTTCGACGTCGCCACTGGCGAGCCGACTGCCGGTCCGCCCCAGCGCCGCTTGCCCAGAATCGCCCTGCGGCAGGAGGGTGACATGCTGCTCGCCGTGGAGGAGACGCCGTGATGCACAACGCCCCCTCCCGGGACGGCCGACCGACCCTCCTCGATCCCGGTGACGCCGGCGCCCGAGGGGATGACCCGACCCCGCCCCCTGGCCAGCTTGCCCTCGTCCTGGCGGCGCTCCTGCTCGGCGTGCTGCTGATGGGGTTGCAGCTCTGGCTGCTCACTGTGGCGCTGGAGCTGTACCTGAGCGGCGCCGGCCGCCAGGGCTGGCTGCTGGCGCTCGTCTCCGGCCTGATCTTCGGTGGCGGCCTCCTGACCCTCCGTGTCCTGAGCCGCCCGTCGCCGGTGCGCGGCGGGATGGAAGGCTGATGGCGGCCCGACTCAGGGCGCCTGGCCAGCGCTCATCCTGACTACCCTGGCCTCTGCTGTCTGCTGTGCCGCGCGGGGCTGCTCTCGTCCCTGGCGCCCCTCTTCCGCGAGTGCCGCGGCCTGAGCGCCACGCGGGCCGGCGTGCTCGTCGCCGTGTTGCTCATCCTCGGCTCGGTCGCTCGGGGCCCGCTGGGGTTGCTGACCGACCGCTCCAGCGGTCGATGGCCTGGGTCTCGAGTTCGTTCCACCTGCTGACCCTCGGCGGCTTCGTGGCGCTCTCAGTCCACCTGTCAAGCTGGAATACTGCCTGCAACGGCGCTGTTGTAGACTTGCGAGCGGAGCGACCGCGTTGAGTCTGACGCTCGCCCAACGAAAGGGAGCGCACCTACATGGCTGAGCCCATTAGCGTAACGGATGCTGAGTTTGACGAGAAAGTCCTCCAGTCGGATGTCCCGGTGCTGGTGGACTTCTGGGCTGAGTGGTGCGGCCCCTGCAAGATGATCGCGCCGGTGCTGAAGCAGATCGCCGCTGACAACGAGGGGCAGCTCACCATCGCGAAGGTTGACGTCGACGTGAACCAGGCTGTAGCCGCCCGCTTCGGCATCAGTGGCATTCCGACCATGATCCTCTTCAAGGGTGGCGAGGTCGTCGATCGCATCGTCGGCTTCGTCCCGAAGGCGCAGCTCCTGAACCGGCTCGCCAAGAACGTCGAAGGGGTAGGCGTCGCGCGCTAGACCTCGCCTGCCTCGCAGGCGTCCGCAACAGCAGCCGCTTCGGCGCCAGCGCTTTTTTCGCCAGACGCGCCGCCAGGACCCACGCGATCAGTTGTGCCAGCACGGCATGCCGGTCACTGAGGGCGTCCTGAGCGCCGTCGAAGCTGTCGCTGATAAGCGGGGCCTCGCCCGCGCCTGGCCGTCCCGGCTCCCCCTTTCCGCGGCCCTGCCGCTCGCGGTCCGTGGTCCGGCGGGCCGTCGCACGCGTCGCGCGGCCCGTCATCAAGCTGTTACCGACGCATCACAGGTGAGTGCGGTAGACTGGGCTTTCCCAGCGGTGGCCCGCCCCGTGGGCGCAGCGCCGGCGACCTTGCGCACGGTGCTTCGCAGGTTCGAAACCGCCCTGCGCGACGGCCGGAGGGCGGCGCCCGGCAGGCCTGACGAATCTGCGTCATTGGGACAAAACGGGCGCTTCTGGGTCTTGCGAGACACAAGATATTGTGGCACAGTAGGTGCACTGCACTATATCTTGTGGCGGCCACCGCACGGACGGCGGTGGCCGCGAACTTTCTAGGGGAGTGTCTGGTGATCGCCGATTCCGACCCCGCAACCCAAGCTGTCGACCAGGGTGCGCACGAGGGAGAGCCCGCGGAGCGCCGGGAGCCAGGGCCAGGTGCCAACGGGGTCCCAGCCGACGAACGCCTTGGCCAGAGCGGTCGAGGCGACCAGCACGGCGCCTTGCCGGCCGACCAGGCCGGTCTGGTCCTGCCCACCACGATCGTCAAGCGAGACGGGCGGGTTGTCGAATTCGACATCAGCCGGATCGAGAACGCCCTCGAGCGCTGCTTCGCCAGCTTCGACCGCGTTCCCCATACACCGGTGCCGGAGCTGGCGCGACGCGTCGTGAACATCATCGCCGCGAAGTCCGGGGGGCAGGCACCGTCTGTGGAGGGGGTGCAGGACATCGTCGAGATGGTGCTCCAGGCGGCTGGCGAGTTCGAGGCCGCCAAGCGCTACATCCTGTACCGCTTCGAGCACGCCAAGCGGCGAGAAGAGCGGCCCGTCCCAGAGCACGTTCGTCAGGCGTTCGAGGAGTCCGACCGCTACTTCCCCTCGCCGCTGCAGAAGTTCCAGTTCTTCGACAAGTACTCACGCTTCAACTACAGCCTCGGCCGCCGCGAGACCTGGATCGAGACCGTCGATCGGGCGATGGACTTCCTGCACGACCTGGCCGGCTCGCGACTCCCCTCCGAGACGTACCAGCGAGTCCGGACCTCGATCCTCGAGATGCGCGCCATGCCCTCGATGCGATTGCTGGCGATGGCTGGCCCCGCGGCGCGCCGGTCGAACATCACGATCTACAACTGCTCGTACCAGCCTGTCGAGAGCATCGACTCGTTCTGCGAGGCGCTCATCATCTCGATGAGCGGCTGCGGCGTTGGCTACTCTGTCGAGAGCCGCTACGTGGAGAGCTTCCCGCGCATCAAGCGGCAGCTCGGCGGCGCGGTGGACACCTACAGCGTCGAGGACTCGGCCGAGGGCTGGGCCGAGGCGCTGCGGTTCGGCATGGAGCGCTGGTTCGACGGCGGCGACACCCGTTTCGACCTCTCCCACCTGCGTGCTGCCGGCGCGCCGCTCCGGACCAAGGGCGGCCGCGCCTCCGGGCCAGAGCCGCTCCAGCGGATGCTGGCGTTTGTCCGCGCGCGGGTGCTGGCGCGCCAGGGCAGCTTCCTGCGGCCGCTGGACGCCCACGACGTCATGTGCGCCGTCGGCAACGCGGCGGTCTCGGGCGGGGTGAGGCGTACAGCCATGATCTCATTGTTCGACTTTGACGACGAAGAGATGCGCCTCTGCAAGAACGGCGATTTCGAGCAGCACAATAGCCAGCGCTGGAACGCCAACAACTCGGCCGTGTGGCCCGCCGGCGGCGTGACCCAGGCGGAGTTCGCCCACCAGTTCCTGGAGATGGTGGACTCTGGTCGCGGCGAGCCCGGCGTCTTCAACCGCCAGGCCGCCATGGATCTGCGTCCGGCCCGCCGCCAGAACGCGGAGTTCGGCACAAACCCGTGTCTGACCGGGGATACGTGGGTGGCGGTCGCTGACGGTCGGGGGCGCGTACGGATCAAGGATCTGGCCGACGAAGCGAAGGACGTAGACGTCTTCACCGTGAAGGACGGGCAGCTCACTATTCGGACGATGCGGAACCCACGTAAGACTGGTGAGAGGGTTCCCGTCTATCGAGTGGCATTCGCCGATGGGACGTACGTTCGCGCCACGCTGAACCACCGCTGGGCCATGCTGGACGGCTCCGAGAAGACGACCGCCGGGCTGGTGCGCGGCGACGCCATGACGGCGATGACCGCGTACTCCTATCTCAAGCAGGGGTTGCCCGAGCCCCGGAAGGCTTCCTACGACTACTCCGGAAGCTACCGGATGCTGCAGTTCGGAACGTACCGGAAGTCAGAGCATCGCCAGATCTTCGCGCACCACACCGGGATCACGCTTGCTGGCACCGAGCGCCACCTCCATCACGCGGATCACGACGGCCGGAACAATTGTCTGGACAACCTGGTCCTGATGACGGCCGAGGAGCATGCCGCGCATCATCGCGACCGCATGCTGGGTGACAACAATCCCGCTGTCCGTCTGATGAGTGAGGCGTGGCGTGCGAACCTCAGCGAAGCATGCGCCGGTCAGCGGAACGGCAACGCCAAGCGCCTGAGCAACGAGGAGCTGGAGCGTCACCTTGCCGCCCTGAGCCTGTCGCTCGGCCGACAACCAACCCGTGCTGAGTATGGGCGCTACGCCAGCCAGCACGGCCTCCCGCAATCCTTCCAGCAGTGGCGCCAATCCTACTTTGGCGGCGGCATCGACGTGGCATTGACAGTCGCCGCACAACGTGTTGGAGTGGGCGAGCTGCCACAGTGGGCGATTGCGGCCCGGCGCGTCACGGATCTGCCGCTACGCTTCAAGAACGGACGCACGTACGTTGCCCGATGCTGCGAGGTGTGTGGGTCTGAGTTCGAAGTCACGCTTGCGCGCCGAGAGCAAGCGGTGTGCGGCAACGCCTGCAGCCAGCGGCTTCACTATCGGCTGCATGGCACCGCGGCGCACCGACCACGGCTCATCGAAGCCCATGAGACGCGCCGCGAGGCGAAACGCCGCTACCAGATCACGGCCTACAACGATCTGCTCGCCAGTCTTGGCCGGCATCCGACGAAGTCAGAATGGCAAGCGTTCTGCCGCGAGCGGAGCATCTCGCCGGAGGTGTCCCGCACCAGTAGCCCATTCCGTTCCTGGGACGACTTGCGCTCGGCCGCTGGGGCCACGAATCATCGCGTGGCGTCAGTCACGCCCGATGGCGTCGAAGACGTCTACACCGGGACGGTCGACGAGACACATACGTTCTTTTCCATCGGCTGTGAACGTATGGACTCACGCGGCAGGCAGGAGATGTCCTACGTCCTCTCCTGGCAATGTGGCGAGATCGTTCTACGCCCATGGCAGTTCTGCAACCTCTCCATCGCCGTGGCGCGCTCCCACGACACCTTCGAGACGCTACGCGACAAGGTCGAGGTGGCCAGTATCATCGGGACGATCCAGTCCATGGCCACCCACTTCCCGCGCCTCCGGCCGATATGGAGGGAGAACTGCGAGGAAGAGCGGCTGCTGGGGGTGGACATCACCGGCCAGATGGACAGCCCGGTGGCCCAGCAGCCGATGGTCAAGGCCCGCCTGCGCGAAGTGGCGGTCGAGACGAACCGCCTGACAGCGGCACTCATGGGAATCAACCAGTCCGCCGGCGTGACGACCGTCAAGCCGAGCGGCAACTCGTCGCAGCTTCTGGACTGCTCCTCCGGCCTCCATGCGCGCTGGGCGAAATACTACGTCCGCAACGTGCGGGTGGACGCGCATTCACCGATCTTCAAGGTGTTGCGGGACGAGGGCGTGCCGATGGATCCCGAGAACGGCCAGAGCCCGGAGAACGCCACCACCTGGGTCATCCACTTTCCGGTGACGTCGCCCGAGGGGGCCGTCGTGCGCACGGACCGCTCTGCCGTCCAGCAGTGCGAGTTCTGGCTTCAGAACAAGCTCCACTGGACGGAGCACAACCCTAGCGTCACGATCACCTACCGGCCGGACGAAGTGATCGACCTGATGAAGTGGGTCTGGGAGCACCGCGACCTGATCGGCGGCATGGCGTTCCTGCCAGCCTTTGACGCGCAGTACGCTCAGCTCCCGTACATCGAGACCACGAAGGAGGAGTACGAGCGCCAGGCGGCGGCCTTCCCGGAGATCGACTTCTCGAAGATCTTCCGCTACGAAGAGGACGATCGAACAAACGCCGCGCAGGAGTTGGCCTGCAGCGCGGGCATCTGCGAGGTCGAGCTCTAGCACACCCTGGCTGAAGACGGTCGACAGTGCGAGGGTCGCGTCGTCGGGAGGTAGGAACGCCAGCCTCCCGGCCAGCGGCTGGCCGGACCCGCACCGAGGCCGACTTCCTGGCCCATTTCCAGGCCGTCATCGCGGCCGGCCCGACCGCCACCTGCTGGCACGTCGTGGCCGACAACCTCGAGACCCACCGCTTCAAGCTGCCCGGCCGATCGCCGGGCGGCATCCGGAGGAGTAAAGGGGATTCGATGGACTTCCGACTGACCGAGGAAGAGCGGGCGATGCGCGACCTGGCGCGGGACTTCGCCGATCGCCACATCCGCCCCGGCCTGCTGGAGCGCGAGTGGGAGATGGACGCGGAGAAACGCATGCCGTGGGACATCGTCGACGCGGGCTCCGCCGCTGGCCTCCGCACGCTGACCGTACCGGCCCGCTACGGCGGGCCGGACCCGAAGCCCTCCCTGCTGGCCAGGGTCCTGATCATGGAGGAGCTGGCGGCGGCCGATCCCGGCGTGGCGAACACCTTCGCCCACAGCTTCAAAGACCCGGAGCAGATCGAGGAGTTCGGCACTGACGAGCAGCGCGACTGGTTCTTCCCTCAGTTCATGGCGGATCCGCGCTACCTGACCTCCACCGCCTCGAGCGAGCCGAACCACGGCTCTGACTGGGCGCTGCCGTACAACGGCACCCACTTCGACACGACGGCCGTCCTGGACGGGGAGGAGTGGGTCATCAACGGCGAGAAGTCCTGCATCTCACACGGCATGGTCTCCAAGCTGATCATTCTCTACGCCTGCACCGACCCGACCAAGTCGATCAGCGACGGCACGACCTGCTTCCTGGTCCCTCGCGGA
>JADZDV010000068.1 GCA_020850915.1 Chloroflexota bacterium
CTCGCGCTTTCGCAATAGGGTCCGGACCGTCCCCGAGCTGGCCTCGGCCGCCACGATGACGCCGCGCGCGGTGAGCAGCGCCAGCGCGGCGTTCGCCTCGAACAGGTAGCGCGGCCCGAACATGACCCCGTCGGCCCAGTAGCTGACGTAGGCGCCGGCCAGGCAGCCGATGATGCTCAGGCAGAGCCAATCGCCGCTCCGCACTCGGCCCGTAACGAACGGCAGCGCCACGAACGCCAGCGTCAGATAGCGCGGCCAACCGTACATCAGATCCTGGAGCTGATCCAGGTTCACGTACACGTTCGACAACCCCCGCCCCAGGTCGTGGCCGTTGTGCAACCCGACGTCCGAGCCAAACCCCAGCCGATCGAAGCTCCACCACAGCTCGAACGGATTGACGAACGGGCTCCCGGTGAGCGCCCGGTTGTACGCTAGCACCGCGATCACCGGCCAGGAGAAGCCGAGCCCGAGCCAGACCAGCGCGATGAGTGAGCGGCCCCGAATCAGACGCTGCGCCACCAGCCAGACGCCGATCGGCAGGGAGATCGCGACTCCGGCCAGAGCGCGACTCGCGCACAGCCAGCCCAGCGTGACGCCGAGCAGCGCCAGCGGCCAGGCGCGCCGGTCGTCCTGCGCGACCAGCGCCAGCCACAGCGCCAGCGTCGCGAGGAACAGGCTCGTCGCGTGCGACATCATCGAGCCCGATAGGAAGAGGAAGAAGGGCGAGGTCAGCAGCAGCGCCGCCGCGAGCAGCCCCGTGCCGGCGCCGTAGAGCCGCCGGCCGATCAGCACGACCAGCAGGAGCGTCAGACCCGAGGCGACCGGCGACACGAGCCAGGGTGCTCCCGCGAGCACGCCGAGCGCCAGGATCGCGGGGTGGCCTGGTGGGTACTTGCTGAACCACTGGCCGTCCCGCATCAGGATGAACTCATGCTCGAACGCCTCGGGAACGGGTGGCAGCGGCACGGAGAGCCGCCCCAGTGCAAAGGTCCGAGCCTGGAACAGGTACGCCACGGAGTCCTGCACGTGCGGCATCGACTCCAGGATGTCGCGGGCGATCCAGCCCGCGATCGCAACCCCCGACAGGCCCAGCAGTACCGCCGCGAGGACCGTCGTGCCCGGCAGCCGCCAGTCCGTCGGCCCCGGCACTCCGCGCATCGCCCGCGCCATGACCACCCCCAGAGAGACGATCGCCAGTCCGACCAGCCAGGCACGCAGCAGATCGCGCAGGATCGTCTGCAGCTCCGCGATCGGCGGTTTTCGCAACGAAAGGTAGCCGCCCGCTAGCTCGCGCAGTGTCCCGTCGGCGCTCGGCTGGCTGATCGACATCGCCCGATAGTCGGGCGAAAGCCGCACCAGCAACGACTGGCCCGGACCGGCTCCTCGCAGCCACAGGTCGACGGTTGGCCCGCCCGCCAGCACGTCGGCGCTCAGGACGAGACGCTCGCGGCGTGGCAACGCGACGGAGACAGCCTCGACGCCCGATTCGAACGCGTTCTCGCCTCCCTGTCCACCAGCGCGCACGATCGGCGCTCCCGGCTGGTCCGGCTCGAAGAGCGTCGTTGGGCCGACGAGGAGCTGTCCCGCGGCATCGCGGACCTCCAGCCGGTCGAGGGCGCTCGCCACGTTCGTCGCAAGCGCGAGCGAGGCGGCACGCAGCGGCTGATCGAGCGCCTCGATGGGCGATGGGGCTGACGCCGCGGGCGCCTGGATCCGCGCCTCGAGCGAACTCGCCTGGAACGGATACGCCGCGATCAGCGGCGGCCCCTCGCCGGCGACGAGTCCAATGCGATCCGTCTCGACGACCACCACGACCGGCACTCGTTCGTTCGCGGACCAGATGTAGGCCCCGAGCAGGAGCAGGTTCCCCGCCGCGAACAGCAGCCGGCCCCGCGCCTCGCCGAACAGCGCGCAGGCCAGGAACAGCATCCCGAGCGCCCCGGCGAACAGCAGCAGCCCCCGCTCCTGGCGTACCGTGAGACTGAAGCAGAGACAGCAGAGCGCCAGGAGGCCCACTGTCATGCGCGCTTGACCGACCCGAACGGCGCTTGCTAGTATCGACCAGAAATCGACTCGAGGACGGCCCCGGCGACTTGACGGGGCCGTACTTTTTTCCGAGATGCCAGATAACGACGACATCCGCTACGACCGCCTGTGCCGGACGCCCAGCTCGGAGGCGTATCTGCTCAGCCGAGGCGACGAGCCGCTCGGCAGGCTGGAGCTCCACTTCTCTACGCCAGACGTCCACGGCCTGCTCATTCTGGAGCAGGAGATGGCGGAGCCTGGCGTCCTGGAGCTGATCGGCAAGCTCGATGAGGATCTGGTCTGGAGCGCGGGTGTGCCCCGCGAGGATTTCATCGTGACGGTCTACCACGGAACAGAGATCGGCATCTACAGCGATCCCCGCGAGGAGGATTTCGATCTCGAGGAGGGCAACGGCTCGAAGGGCTGAATCATAGGTTCCGTTGCGCGTCTCTGACGAGGCTGGCATCCTTATGGTAGAGTCGCGCACCGCGACCATAAGGTTCACTCGGAATGGAGGGGCTCGGACGTGCGTCGCTTCTCAGCCCGGCTCAGACACTCGGCACCACTGATCTTCGCGCTGGCGCTGATGACGGCCTGCACGTCGGCTGCGCCGCCCGCCGCCACCCCAGCCCCCGCCGTCCCGACCCCGCCCCCAACGCAGGCACCCGTCCGCCCACTCGAGTCGCAGACCTCTCCCGCGGCGTCGCCAGTCGCCGCCGCGTCGCCGGCCGCGTCTCCTGCCGCCGGGGTCGCCTCGCCCGCCGCCCAGCCAGCCGGCAAGCCGGGCGGCAACTTCACCGTCGCCCAGACGTCCGACGCCGTCAGTTTCCATCCGTTCACGACGACGGACGCCAGCTCTCACGGCTACCAGGGCCTGATCTACGCGGGTGATTTCTGGGAGTACGACCCGGACACTCTCCAGCCAAAGCCCGCGATGGCCAGGAGCTGGACCGTCTCGTCGGACAAGCTGA
>JADZDV010000069.1 GCA_020850915.1 Chloroflexota bacterium
AGGTTCTCTATGGCCCGCGCGATGTCGAGCGCGGACAGATCCCCCGGTCTATTGTCCTGATAGATCGCCAGGATGCCCGAATGATCCGGCTGGCGATGATGAAGAGCCTCGAAGTCCGCTGGGTTCTTTGTCACCAGGAGGAGCCCGTTCCTATGAGCATAGAGCAGGTGCTCCTCGTCAGGCCGTCCCAGCAAGTTGGCGTCCGCCGCGGTCTCAACGTAGTGACGGAAGGGATTCTGTCGGAGCAGGTCGCGGAGCCGCTTGTTGTAGGCGCATTCATCGAGGTAGAGACGGAGGCTCAACCTCGTAACCCCTCGCTGCAAGCAATTGGCGTTCCTCTCGAAGCTCGGCGTCAACCAGGTCACGGTGCGCCTGGTAGTAGCCGACCGCCTCTCGTACCTGCTGGAGGGGGAGATCCAGGTCTTCGGCTGCTTGCTCCGGACTTCGCTGATCCGCGTTTATCGTCGCGATGAGCTGCCCGACGGTCATGTTTCGCCCCTTGAGCGAGAGCTGGCGACGCCACGGATGCGGCCGGCTCACAAGGTGCTCGTAGGCGAGGTCGGGGGTCGCGAGCAAGACGGCCGGAGTCGCAAGCTCGACGACATGCCCGAGTCGGGGTAGCTCCTCTGGCTCGACGCTGACAACCCCGCGGCCGCGCCGATTCTCCC
This sequence comes from Chloroflexota bacterium, assembly GCA_020850915.1. Next base: position 669 of record JADZDV010000069.1, read on the forward strand.
TGACGAGCCACAGCAAGGCTCCGATCGCCTCTTCGATGACATCGGCGCGAGAGCGAACCGCGAGTTATCCCTCCAGCCGCTCGATCAAGCGAACCTGATCGGGGCTGAGATCGAGCTGCACGCGGTGACGCCTGGGTGTCGCTCTGCCTGTTGCCGGCATACCATGTCTCCTAGCCACATCTGGAGGAGATTTTGCTCAGATATCCTCCACAGTTGTACGTTGAACGCTCCGTGCTACGCTTTCCCTCACATGCAGGGCCTGGTTAGGGAAGAGAGCAGTTCGGGCTTCTCTCAGCTCCGCCTCTACACCGTCGGCTACGAGAAGGTTCCGCTGGACGGCTTGCTCGACACGCTCGTGGCCAACAGCGTGCAGCAGGTGGTGGACGTGCGGGACGTCGCCTGTTCGCGGAGCTTTCTCTCCTCGAAGGCGCCGCTCGCGCGGGAGCTGGCCGAGCGCGGGCTGCGATACGTTCATCTGCCCGCGCTCGGGACGCCGAAGGAGCCGCGGCGGCGCCTCGAGGAGCGCGGGGAGATGATGGCGTTCCTGGCCGAAGTGCGGGACGTCCTCGCCGGCCGTCGGGATGGCTTGCGCGAGGCGCGGGCGCTGGTGGAGACCACGCCGAGCTTCAGGCCCAGCTCGCGGGCGACGAGCTCCGCGTCCTCGAAGAGGACCTCGTAGAACGAGCCGACTCGAAAGAACAGGATGTTGCCCGGGTACTCCTCCCGCGGCTCCAGGTACTGGCTGACCAGGTCGCCGTACCGTCCACAGCTCCCACGCGCGGGCAGTCGTGGGTCAATCACCCCGCGGCGTTGAAGTTGAAAAGAGCTCTGGCGGCCCCGCGTCAACGGCGTCCACGCGCGGAGGGTCGGGACTGGTAGTCGCCGGAGCGGCCAACAGGATCGCGAGGCCGGTGCTGCGCTGAAGATCGCGGGCCTCGGCGATGGCCCGGTCGATGGCCGCCTGGTCGCCCACCAGCACGGCCGCCTGTTTGGCACGGGTCAGGGCCGTGTACAGCAGATTGCGCGAGAGCATGGAGCCCATACTGGACGAGATCAGGACCACCACCGCCGGCCACTCGCTCCCCTGGGCCCGGTGGACCGTCAGGCAGTAGGCATGGTCGAGGTCCAGCAGGTCCACGGGGCCATAGTCCACCGCCCGCCCCTCGCCGAAATCGACCTGGACCTCGTCCGCCTGAATGTCTGTCACCGTGCCGGTGTCGCCGTTGAAGACGCCCAGGGTGTAGTTGTTGCGAGTCTGGATCACCCGATCGCCGACCCGGAGCGGCAGGGCGCCGTGCGGTCGCTCCGCCTGGCCGCGGGGCGGGTTGAGCCGCTGCTGCAGCTCGCCGTTCAGGCTCTGGCAGGTCCGGACCAGCGGCGCCAGGACCTGGACCTCCTGGGGCACCAGGCCCAGCAGCCGCGGCAGGCGCACGGCCGCCAGCTCCGTCGCCACGGCGGCAAGCCGGTGCGCGGCGGTCGGTATGAGCACGCAGTCCGTCGTCTTCGACAGCTCGCTCGGATGGACCAGCTCGAGCGGCTCGCCGCGCCGCACGTGGTGGGCGTTGCGCACGATGGCGCTCTCCGCGGCCTGCCGAAAGACTCTTTCCAGGCGACACGAGGGGACCGCGCCGCTGGTCAGGATGTCCCGCAGCACCTGGCCAGGCCCCACGCTGGGAAGCTGGTCGGCATCGCCCACCAGGACGAGCTGCCCCCCGGGGCGAACGGCGGAGACGACGGCGCGGGCGAGCTGGGTGTCCAGCATGCTGGCCTCGTCCACGATCAGCACGTCACACGGGAGCGGCTCACGACGACCGTGGCGGAAGCCGCCCGGGCCGGCGCCCAGCAGGCGGTGGACCGTGCGCGCCTCCAGCCCCACCACCTCGCCCAGTCGGCGTGCCGCCTTGCCCGTCGGGGCGGCCAGCGCCACCGAGCGGCCGAGCGCTTGCAGGCAGCGGACGAGCGCCCGAACAGTCGTCGTCTTGCCAACGCCCGGTCCGCCCGTCAGGACGAAGCAGCCGCGCGTCGCCGCGAGCCGTACGGCCCCGCGCTGCTCGTCGGAGAGCAGCCGGGCCTCCGGCGCCCGCCGGAGCCAGCCGTCCACGGCGCGCAGGGAGCGCCGGCCTGGCTGCGCCGCCAGCGCCCGCAGCTCGATCGCCAGCCGCTCCTCCGCCCGCACCAGGGCCGCCAGGCCGAGGCCCGTCGCCTCGGCAGACGTGGCGACGGGCCTCGGGGGCTCAAAGACGCGCTGTCGGCCGCGGGCGCGGACTCGCGGCAATCGCTCTGGCACGGCAAGGGGCGGCGGGGTGACGAGCGGCACGGAGACGGGCGGCATGGCGACGGGTGGCATGGCGACGCGCGGCACGGCGACTGGTGGCACGGCGGCGGGCGGCACGGCGGCGGCCGAGGGTGACAGGCCCACGATGCCACCGTTGGCTTCCATCTGGGCGATCGCGGCCTGGAGCAGCGCCTCATCCACCTCCGCCAGGCGCGCGGCCTCCGAGGCGAGCGCCGCGCGCGAGAGCCGCGTGTGGCCCTGCTCCGCCGCCTGGACCAGCGCCGCGTAGACGGCCGCCTGGAGGCGGGAGGGCGCGGTCGGGAGGATCTCCAGCGCCTGGCCGAGCCGATCGACGGAGCCAAAACCGATGCCGCGCACCTCGGTGACCAGGCGGTAGGGGTCCGTGGCCAGCACCGTGGGCGCCTCGCCACCGTACGCGGCCACGATACGCGGCCCGAGGCGTGTGTCGATCTGGTGCTGGCTCAGCAGGGCGCTCACCGATCGCAGGGCGCGGTGCTGGACCCACGCGGCGGCGATCGCCTCGGCGCGGCGGGGCCCGATGCCGGACACCTCCCGGACGCGTTGGGGCTGTGCATCCAAGACGTCCAGGGTGCGCGCGCCGAACGTGCCGACGATCCGCTGGGCCAGGACGGGGCCGATCTGCTGGACCAGGCCGGAGCCGAGGTAGCGCGCGATGTCGTCCACGCGAGCGGGTGGCGCGACCTCCACGCTGGTGGGCCGGAACTGGGCGCCGTGCTCGCGGTCGATCTGCCACTGGCCGAGCATGCTGAGCCGCTCGCCGGGCTGGACGGACGGCAGCGTCCCAACCACCGCCACCGGCTTGCGCCGGCCACGGACGCGAAGCTGGACGACGCTGAAGCCGTTCTCCGGGTTGTGAAAGGTGACCCGAACGACCGTGCCTTCCAGCGCCAGCGCTGCCTGGTCAGACGCCACCGAGACCTCGATCATCTGTTCTATTATGCAGCCGCCGGGTGCCTGGCGCGTTGGACCTCGGGCGACCGATCGGCACACTGCCCCGTTTCTCCAGTGTAGGAGATTGACGGTCGATGCGTTCCCGGACCCGCTGGCTCGTGCTCGTCCTGCTCGTCGCCGCGCTCGTGGCGCTCCACCCGGTGTGGCTCGGCGCCATCGGAGACGCACTGCTCGTCCACGAGCCGCTCCAGCAGAGCGATGCCATCGTGGTGCTGGCCGGCAACTCCCCGTACCGGTCGGCGCACGGCTTCGAGCTGTATCGAGAGGGCTGGGCGCCGATCGTCATGATCTCGGATGAGCTGATCCGCTCGCACGAGATGGAGGCTGACTGGTCCGAGCTGTGGCGGCGCGGCCTGGTCACGGTGCCCGCGCCGGCCTCGGCAGTGGTCCTGTTTGGACCGGCGGCCAGCACGCACGAGGAGGCGGTCCTCAGCCGGGAGGTCATGCTGGCGCACGGCTGGCAGCGGGCGATCCTGGTGACCGATCCGTTCCACATGCGGCGCGCCACGGCGGCGTTCCGCCATGAGTGGCAGCCAGCCGGCCTCGAGGTGGTCCCCAGCCCCGCCGACGAGTCGCCCGATAACGTGGACCACTGGTGGCTCTCGCCGGACAAGGCGCTGCACGTGGGGCTGGAGTACGCGAAGTTCGTGTACTACGTTGTTCGAGGGTATCTGTAGCGTCTGTCCGTTCTTGGGACCCCCGTTCGTCGGGGGCAGGCTTCGCCCACGGGAGCGGGGGGCCTCTGGCGAGATGGTGCCCACTCACACAGGTGGGGCCCAACCCCGCGCTGGGTCACGCCGTGCTCAGAGCGGGATCAGCTCGACGGGCATCTGCTCGTAGTGCAGCCAGCGGCCCCGCCAGACGCCGTCTGGGCTGGGCGTCAGCCGGACGGTGTCTCCAAAGTCGCCGGTCAGCACCAGGCAGGGGGCAGCGCCGTTCTGCTCCAGGCGCCAGGTCCGCTCGTCGAGCGAGGCGCCCTCGCCGACCCGGTGGTCTGGCAGCAGCTCCAGCAGGTGGTTGTCAGCGCCGATCCGCCAGTAGCTGAAACGCCGGGTCCGGACGACGTCGGCTTCGGAAAGGACGGGACGGGCCGGCCTCGGCGGCGGCGAGACCCATCCGCTCCACTCCGCCCGTAGCTCGCCCAACGCTTCGTCACAGGCGTCCGCGAGCGGGAAGCCGGGCGCTTGGAACGGTCGTCCGAAGGCGTTCCACTTGGCGCCCGCCGTTCGATGGTGGAAGAGCGGGCGGCCGGAGAAGTCGCGCTGTTCCAGGACGCGGGTGACGTAGGCGTCGTCCGGGCCGAACTGGCCAAAGACTTCCCGTGGCGGGAAGGGTGAGATGGAGTAGGGCTGGTCGAGCATTCGCCAGGCCATTCGGAACAGGTCTTTGTCGCCGTGGACGTGCTGGTAGAAGAAGTCCGACCAGTCGTTCATGTGCCGCGTGAGGCTCAGGGCCGCCCAGCAGCGCGCCTTGTCCACGACGATCTGTCCGCTCTCGAAGGCTGGCTCGTCCAGGTAGGGCAGACCGCAGATCTCCCAGATGGCCGTGTCCGGGCCCAGGGGCGTGCAGTCGGGCCAGAAGAGCGCTCCCGTCTCGACGAGCTGGGGGTCTGAGAGCAGCGCGGTCGGGTCACGTAGGGGGACGTTGTCGGCGTCAAGGTAGATGACGTCTTTGAAGCCGCTGTGGAGGATGGCGTACGGCTTGCACTCCCAGCCGCCCAGCCGGCGCGCCGGGTACCGGCGGCGGACCTCGAAGGCGTCCACGACCTCGACGTCGAACCGTGTGAGCAAACCCTTCATGTGAGCCGACATCTCGTCCGGCCCGAGGTGCCAGAGCTGGATCGGCAGGGCGCAGCCGTGGACCCGGCGCAGCAGGCTGAGGCAGACCCAGGCGCAGGTGAAGTAGCGGGGCCCACCGGCGACCAGGACGATGCCGGCGCCAGCGAAGCGCCCGGCCGGATAGGGCGGCGTGCTCCGGACCGCCTCGCGTAGCCGCTGGCGGTGCTGCCCGTCAGGATCGACGGCGGCGAGGTCTGGCGCGGCAGGGCCGGACTCAGTGGGAACGATCGGGGCAGTGCTAGGCGCGGCGGTGCCGGACCTCCAGCCGCGGAAGACCCCAGCACACGTAGCCGAGATCGCGCGCCATGATGCCAAGGCCCTCGGTTTCAAGCTCTCCCTCAATCTCGCCCTCGATCTCGGTGCGCCGCCGCCGCACGCGCGGGTTTGCCTTTCCGTACAGGAACGGCGGGAAGATCAGCCCCTCGCGATGAACGTCCGCGCGAACCAGGAGCACCGTTCCGCCGACGGCGTCCAGCTCCACTTGCTCGCCCTCCTCGCGCAGGTCGTCCAGGTGCAGGCGGCCGTGGTCGCGCCAGCCGTTCGTGTCAAACGTCGCCCCGCCGTACTCCAGCACGCAGTGGGGCTGGACGATCTCGTGCCCCACTGCGAGCAGCCGCTCGATGAGATCTGGCGGGTACTCGACGACGTCAACGTCCAGCCAGAGCACCCAGTCCTCGTCATCGAGGGCGTGGAACAACAGTGTATTGCGGCTCTTCGCGAGAACGTTCCGTCGTCCCACCTGGATGGATGGCGTCCAGCGCGGCACGTCGGCCGGAAGTCGGTAGCCGAAGTCCTGCTTCCAGAAGCCGACCTTTCGGAACTCGTCACGCAGGGTCGGGAGGTGATAACGCAAGAACTGGTCGGTCCCGTCTGAGCTGTCGCTCTCCAGCAGTCCGACCGAGATCCGATCGTGCGGATAGGTCAGTGTCTGGAGCCGCTGACAGTAGCCCTCGATGCAGCTCCAGGCGTCCTTGACTGGCGTCAGGATGAGCACCTTCGGAGGACGGACTTCCTCGGATGCGGCAGCCTGCCCCAGACTGTCCGCCCCTGAGCTGAGCGCGTCCCGCTCGCCGAGTGTCTCTTCGACCTGCTCCAGGCGCCGTTCCAGCGCCTGCTGCGCCAGCAGGGCGCGCCCGTAACGCACCGTAACGGTGGAGATGAGCCAGCCCAGGATCGCGGTCGCTCCGGCAGCCAACCCAAGCGCCGCGGCGGTTAATCGGCTCATCCTGCCTCCCGGTCCGTTGGTTCGAGCCAGGATGCAGCCAATCTGACCACGTCCGCGGCATCGATAGACAGTCGCCTCAGCGCGGCCCGAACCCGCGGATCGG
>JADZDV010000070.1 GCA_020850915.1 Chloroflexota bacterium
CGAGTAAGCGCCCCTGCAGATATCGCCCCGCCGGCCGTGCGTGGAGGACATGTTGACAATCTTGCCGCCCTGGCCCTGCGCGATCATCGCCCGGGCCACAGCCCGGGCAACGAGGAACGTACCGGTCAGGTTCGTGTGGAGGACCTCCTCCCAGGCGTCATCGGGCATCTCCACGACCGGCACGCGGTCGCGGCCCGGATTGGCGGCGGCGTTGTTGACCAGAATGTCGACGCGGCCAAGCTCGCTCAGCGTCCGCTCCACGAGCGAATCGACCTGCTCGAGCCTGGTGATGTCGAGATCGATCGGCAGGGCGCGACGCCCCAAGGCACGGATCTCTTCGGCGAGCGACTCGGCTCCACGCCAGCCGATGGCACGCTCTGACTCGACATACGCGTCAGGCGGCCGGTAGCGCGCGCCGACCACGACGTCGGCTCCGGCCTCCGCCAGCGCCAGGGCGATGGCTCGTCCCTGTCCAGTATGACGGCCGGCGCCGGTGACGATGGCAACTTTGCCGTTCAGCTCAAACATCAGGGCCCTCCGTTCTCAAAGCTGGCGTCCGGGGTCGGTGAGCTGCTTAGCCGAGGCTTCTCAGCCGAGGATCCAGCTCGTCGCGGAGCCAATCGCCCAGGAGATTGATGCCCAGGACGGTGGTGGTGATCGCCAGGCCCGGAAACGTGGCCAGCCACCACGCCGTCGACAGGTAGGCGCGGCCATCGGCCAGCATGCCGCCCCAGGACGGGATCGAGGTCTCGACCCCGAGGCCAAGGAAGCTCAGCGAGGCTTCCAGGATGATCATGCGAGCGAACTCGAACGAGGCGATGACGATCATCGGAGTCAGCGCGTTCGGTAGGATGTGGCTGAACAGGATGCGCGCGTCGCTGGCCCCCAGGGTGCGGGCCGCGGCGACAAAGTCGCTCTCGCGCAGGCCGAGCGCCACACCCCGAACGATCCGCGCGTAGACCACCCAGCTCGTCACGCCGAGCACAACAATGATGTTGCGCAGGCCAGGCCCGAGGACCGCGATCACGGCGATGGCCAGCAGCACGAACGGGAACGAGAGCTGGACGTTGGTCAGCCAACTGAGGAAGTCGTCCAGCCAGCCGGAGTAGAAGCCGCTGATCAGTCCCAGGAAGACTCCGATGGCGCCGGAGATGGCGACGGCGACCAGGCCGACGATCAGCGAGACGCGGCTGCCGTAGATGATCCGGCTGAGGATATCGCGGCCGAGTTGATCGGTGCCGAGCAGGTTCGAGCTGCCAGCCTGGAATGGCGGCTGGTTGCGTAACAGGAGCTCTGTCGTGTTCGGGTCGAACGGCGCGATCACCGGCGCGAGCAGCGCCATGAGCACGAGCCCGCTAGCGACGGTCAGGCCGGCCAGCGCGCCCCAGTTCCGGAGCATTCTCCGAACCCAGCGCCGACCCCGGCGAGCGGGCGCAACAGCATGTCGCTCGGCGACGGCGATGGCGGCCATCAGGAGAGGCGGATCCGGGGGTTGAGATAGCCGTAGAGCACGTCGACGCCGAGATTGATGAAGACGTAGCTGCTGGCGACCACGAACACGGCCGCCTGGACAACCGGGTAATCGCGCGTGTTGATCGCCGTGATAGCCAGTCGACCCACGCCCGGCCAGGCAAAGATCGTCTCGGTGATGACCGCGCCGCCGATCAGCGTGCCCAGATCCAGGCCGATGACCGTGACGATCGGGATCAGCATGTTCTTCATCGCGTGGCGGCGGACCACGAGCCACTCGTAGAGGCCCTTCGCGCGGGCTGTGCGGATGTAGTCCTGCCCCAGCACCTCGAGCATGCCGGAGCGCGTGAGGCGCATCGTGCGCGCCAACTGGTACATGCCGAGCGTGATCGCGGGCAACACGAGCGACTCCGGCCCTTCGCGCCCTTCCGGCGGGAGGAGCCGCCAGTTCACCGACACTACCAGGATCAGCATGATCCCGAGCCAGAAGACCGGAATGCCCTGGCCGAGCAGGCCGAGCACGCGGGCCGCGTAGTCGATCGCCGTGTTCCGCCGGACGGCTGACAGCACGCCGATTGGCAGCGCCAGGGCCAGGGAGAACAGCATCGCCGTGGCGCCGAGCTGGATCGTGGCGGGCAGTCGATCGAGCACCAGGCCCAGGGCGGGTTGGCTCGAGCGCAGCGACTGGCCAAAGTCGCCGTGCAGGACGCCACTCAGAAAGCGCCAGTACTGGACGGGCAGCGGGTCGTTCAGGCCGAGCGTGACGCGCAATTGCTCGATGTCCTCCTGCCGCGCGTCCGGCGGCAGCAGCAGAGCGGCTGGATCGCCGGACAGCCGGAGGAGCAGGAAGACGAAGATCGAGACGCCGAGCAGCACGAGCACGGCTTGCAGCAGGCGTCTGACGACGAAGGCGCCCATCGGTCAGCGCGCCGCCGGACTACTTGATGCTGATCGTGGATGGGTCGATTCGCTCATCGGGCAACGGCTTCAGATTTTGCACCTTCTTGTTGAACGCGTAAAGGTCGTACTGCTGGGTGAGGAAGATCACGTAGGCGTCGTCGCGGAGCACGGCGGCCGCCTGGTGGAGCAGCTCCGCGCGCTTCGTATCGTCCATGGTCTGACGCGCCTCGTTCAGCACCTTGTCGAACTCCGGCACGCTGCGCTGCGAGTTCCGAACGCCCGTCACCTGGAATCCGAGCTGGGTCACCGCGTCCGGAATGGTGGAGAGGCCGTAGAAGGCGAGCGGACCAAGGGTGTGGTCGCCAACCTCCTGGGTGATGACACTCCAGTCCTTGACCACAACGTTGACTTTCACGCCGACCTTGCTCAACTGGCCGGCCACGGCCTCCGCCAGCTCCTTGTCGGCCATGTAGCGACCCTGGGGCGTGGTCAGGCTGATCTCGAAGCCGTTAGGAAACCCGGCCTCGGTCAGGAGCTGCTTGGCCTTCGCCGGATCGTACGAGTACGGCTGGAGCTTGTCGTTGTAGCCGAAGTAGCCCGGCGTCACCGCGGAGCCGCGCAGCTTGGCACCAAAGCCCATCAGCACGCTCTGGATCAGCGTGTCCTTGTCCACGGCGTAGTTCAGCGCCTGGCGGACCTTCTGGTCCTTCAGCGGTGTGTCGTACTTCAGCGTATTGATCTGGATGAACATTGCCCGCAGGCCTGGCTGGGCCAGCACGTCGAGGTCCTGATTGGCGCGGATGCTCTGGACGTCGGCTATCGGCACCAGCGAGATGACGTCGGCCCGGCCTGTCTTGAGCGCGGCCACGCGGCTCGCGGGCTCGGGGATCGGCCGGAAGGTGACCCTGGTCAGCGTCGGCTTCTGGCCCCAGTAGCTCGGGTTGGGCTCCAGCACGACCCTCTCGTCGCGCACGTACTCGGTGACCCTGTATGGCCCCGTGCCAATCGGCGACTGCGCCATCACGGCAAAGCCCTTCTCCTTCGCGTACTGCTGGGCCACCATCCCGATCTTGGCCAGGTTGATCGGCAGCGACGGCGAGGGCGCTTTCGTGATGACGTTGATCGTCATCGGGTCTGCTACCTCGACTCGGTCCACGTCGGCCAGGAACAGCAAGTAGCCCGACTTCAGCCCCGGGTCTTTGACACGGTCGAGGTTGAACTTCGCCGCCTCAGCATTCCAGGGCTCGCCGTTCGAGAACGTGACGTTTGGCCGCAGCTTGAACTGCCAGGTCGTCGGATTGACCAGCTTCCACTCGGTGGCGAGCACCCCGACCAGGGCGTTCTTACTGAAGTCCCAGTCGACCAGCGGCTCGTTGACGGCCTGGGTGATGTTGCGGGTTGGCTGCTGGTTGACCACCTGGACGTCCAGGTTCTGTGGGTCCGTGCCCTGGCCGATCACCAGCTCCTGCTTCGCACCCGAGGCGGCCGGCGCGGGGGTCTGAGCCGGCTTCGCGGCCGGCTGAGCTGCCGCGGCCGGCGCGGCCGTTGCGACCGGCGGCGCGGTTGGCGCGGGTGCCGCCGCCTTCTGCTCAGGGGCCGGCGCGGCCGGCTTGGCGGCTGGTGCTGGCGGGCTACAGGCTGCGATGAGCAGACTGGCGGCCAGCAGAGCCGAACAACGGGAACCCGGGTTGAGGAGCCTCGCGGCGAGCATGACGATCGGCCTTCCTTTCACTCGGCACCGACGCGGTACCGCGCCAATGAGAGAGCGCTGCCCGTAGGCAGGCCAACGGTGACCCAAGGATAGGCCGGCTCGTTCTCGCCGGCAAGATTACCTGACGACGATGCCGGTGAGCACGATCTGCTCGTTCGGAAATGGCTTCAGGTTCTGGACCTTCGTGTTGTAGCCGTAGAGATCGAACTGCTGGGTCAGGAAGATGATGTAGGCATCGTCGCGCAGGACCTCCGCCGCCTTGTGTAGCAGCTGGATCCGCTTGGCATCGTCCATCGTCTGCCGCGCCTCCTTGATGACGGCGTCGAAGGCGGGGACACTGCGCTGCGAGTTCCGGCTGCCAGTGAGCTGATAGGCGAGCAGGGTGGTGGCGTCCGGCACGCTGGAGAGGCCGTAGAAAGCGAGCGGACCGAGCGTGTGGTCGCCCACTTCCTGGGTGATCACACCCCAGTCTTTGACCTTGACGCTCACCCGAACTCCCACTTTTACAAGCTGGCCTGCCACCGCCTCCGCCAGCTCCTTGTCGGCCATGTAGCGACCTTGCGGCGTGGTCAGCGAGGTCTCGAACCCGTCCGGATAGCCAGCTTCCGTCAGGAGCTGCCTGGCCTTTGCCGGGTCGTAGGGATACGGCTGGAGGTTCGGGTTGTACCCGAAGTAGCTGGGCGTGACGAACGTGCCGTTGAGCTTCGCTCCGAACCCCGTCAGGACGCTCTTGATCAGCGCATCCTTGTCCACGGCGTAATTCAGCGCCTGACGCACCTTCTGGTCCTTGAGCGGGCCCTCGTACTTCATGGTGTTGATCTGGACGAAGATCGATCGCTGGCCCGGCTGTGCCAGGACGTCGAGATGCTGGTCCGCTTTGATGCCTTCGACGTCCGGGATCGGGACGAGGGTGATCACGTCTGCCCGGCCAGTCTTGAGCGCCGCCACCCGGCTCGCCGGGTCAGGGACCGGCCGGAACGTGATCTTCGTGAGCGTCGGCTTGGAGCCCCAGTAGGTCGGATTCGGCTCCAGGACCACTCGCTCGTCCTGGACGTACTCGCTGACCCTGTACGGACCGGTCCCAACGGGCGACTTCGCCATCGTCGGGAGGCCCTTCTCCGTCGCGTACTGCTGGGCGACCATGCTGATCCGCGAGATGTTGATCGGCAGGCTCGGAGAGGGCGTCTTGGTGACGAGGTTCAGGGTCATTGGATCGACGACTTCAACCCGCGCGATATCGTCCACGAACAGCAGGAACCCCGACTTGACGTCCGGCTGGCGAACGCGCTCGAAATTGAACTTCGCGACGTTGGCGTTCCAGGGCTCGCCGTTGGAGAACTTGACGTTTGGCCGCAGCTTGAACTGCCAGGTGGTCTGGTCTAGCAGCTTCCATTCTGTGGCAAGGACGGGGACCAGCGCGCTCTTGTTGAAATCCCAGTCCACCAGCGGCTCGGCCACAGCCTGGGTGATGTTGCGGGTCGGCTGCTGATTGATGACGTGAGGGTCGAGGTTCTGCGGGTCCGTTCCCTGGGCGATGACCAGCTCCTGCTTCACTCCAGCCGGGGCAGCAGGTGCCTGAGCGACCGGCTTCGAGGCGGCCGCGGTCTCGGCCGGTTTAACGGCCGCGGCGGGCGGCGCGGTCGGCGCGGGTGCCGCCGGCGGAGCAGTGGGCGCCGGCGCTGTCTTCGGGGCGGCGGCACCCGCGCTCGAGGCGGTTGGCGCTGCCGGCGCGCTGGGAGCCGCCGAGCAGCCAACCAGCAGCACCGCCAGCAGCGCCGCGGCGAGCGAATTGCCCGCGAGAACAGACCGTGCCGACTTCACCTTGATACCTCCACCATCGTGCTTCCGACACACAGGTTGCTCAGTCGTCATACCGCCATCACGGCCGGTTGCCAGATTGTGTTCACCGCGGCCAAGTCTATGGTGGCTGGAGCGGAGTGTCAACGATTCGCGCCCCGTCCGACGGCCCGGACGAGCGGAGCCACTTCTCCGCCAAACCATTCCACGCTATCCCGCAGGTCTTCCAGGCACGTCGCCTGGAACGCCAGGATGAAATGGGTGACGCCGGCGCGGCAGTAGTCCACCAGTTGCTCCGCGACATCCAGTGCCCTTCCGCGAACGGCGGTCGTGTGCGTATGGAGGCCTGAACCGCCGCCGGCCCGGGGCGTCTGGGCGCGGCCTTTCTCCGGCGCGATGGTCAGCGAGAGGCCGATCTGGAAGTCGGCGAGCGTTCGACCCTGATGAGACAGAAGCCCGGCCAGGGAACTTCGCCCAGCGCGGAGCTGATCGACAGTCAGACCTCCGGGTACCCAGCCGTCGCCGAGCTGCGCGGCGCGTCGGAGCGCTCGTCTGGACGCGCCTCCGATCCAGAGCGGAGGCCGCCCGGGAACGGCCGCGGGAGGCTGGCAGACTGCGTCCCTGACCGATCGATAACGCCCCTCGAGGGTCGTCGGGCCAGGCTCGATCAGCGCCCGGACCAAGCGAATGAACTCATCGGCAACCTCGCCGCGGCGGGCGAACAGATCCGAGCCGTGAGCGGCGAACTCGCTCGCGTAGCGGCCGGGGACCAGGCCAGCGATGACTCGCCCTGGGAAGAAGGCCTCCAGCGTCAGGAGCTGCTTCGCCAGGGCCACCGGCTCGCGCAGCGGCACGACCAGCGCCGCCACACCGACGGCCATCTCAGGCGCAATGGATGCCATGCGGGCCATGCAGATCAGAGAGTCAAGGACGTTCGCGGGCTGAAGATGCGCCAGCTCCGCCGGTGTCAGCAGGTGGTCGTGGAACCAGAGCGAGTCGAGCCCCGCCCGACGCGCTACGAACGCCAGGTCATCCAGCGTGGCGGGCGTGGCCCACTCCGGCTGGCAGAGGATGCCCGAACAGTTGGGCAGCCTCAGGCCGATGGCGACCTCCGACACGTCGCGTCAGGCCGGGAAGCTGCGGGCGATCCCCGCGGCGACCTGGAGGCCGATGCGCAACGGATCGTAGACAGGCACCTGGAGTTCCTCCCGCAGCGCCTCGGTCAGGCCGAGCGTTGGCAGGGTCATGGCGCCGAGATAGATCGCCTGGGCGCCATCTTTCTGGATCGCCTGCTGGCACTCGCGTCGGAGCGCCGAGCGCGCGGCATCCAGGTTGCCCTCCAGCGTACGGACCGGCGTGTCCATCGAGCGGATGGAGAGGACTTCGGGCTTGATCGACGTCTGTCGCACGCCGGTGCGGGCGGCTTCGACGGCGTGCTCGTCGACCGTGACGACGGAGAGCGGCTTGCCGACGGCCGCGGCCAGCATGAACGTCGCCTCCATGGGACCGACGACCGGCACGCGCGCCTGGCGCCGCGCGTCGGCAAGGCCAGGGTCGAGCGCGCCGCCGATCAGGATCGCCCCCACGGTGGCTGGATCGAAGGCGCCGACCTGCTCGATGGCGCGCGCCGTAGCGCTGCCGAAGTCGGCCGAGCTGTCCAGCCAGAGCGGCCCGCCACCGATCGCCGCGATCTCGACGTCGAAGCCATCAGGCAGGAATCGACGCATGACCGACGTGCGCCGCGCGCGCTCCTCGGGCGACAGCCCGGACATCGGTAGGACGTAGACGATGCTCTTCACGGTGGTCCTCTCACTTCCGCGCGGGGATGGCGATCAGGCTGGGTCCGCGGGGGAGATCCTGCAACGGCCGAGGCGATAGGGCCAGCCGCCATGGGCCGGGTCGCAGAGATCAGGATTGTCCTCTGTCAGGACGTTGACGTTTGTCTCGAAGACGCCGAACAGCGCCGGCGCTGTGCCGGCCCGCTCAGGGTACCACCATCGCTCGGCGTCGACGACGCGCGGGTGCATCCGGTCGTCAAGCTCGACGCGCTGGCGTATGCGCCCGCCTGGCGTCTCGATCCAGACCCAGCCGCCTTTCTGCAGTCCCAACCCCTCTGCTGTTCGTGGGTGGATACGCACGGTGGGGTCGGGATGCTGTCGGCGAAGCGAGGCGACTTGCCGGTGATCCTGGTGTGTCATGATCAGGTTCGTGGCGCCGGTCATCAGCAGGAGCGGGTAGGCCATCTCCTCGTCAGGCTCGGTGCGAGGCGGCTCGTACGACGGCAACGGGTCGAACCCCAGCTCGGCCAGAATGGACGATGCCAGCTCCACCCTGCCGCTCGGCGTCCCGAAGCCCAGCGGTTTCCTGGTCTCTGAGTCGGGTTGCTCGTGCTTCTGAAAGACGGTCGGTTCGTCGATCCAGTGCTGCTTTCGACCGACCAGCTCCGCGAATGTCAGACCGGCCGGGGCAAGCATCTCGTCCCAGAGGCCTTCGAGTGTGGCTGGCCAGCGTTCCGTCTGACCGAGCCGACGGCCGAGGTCGCGGACCAGCTCGTAATCCCCGTGGCGCTCGTGCCGGGGCGGCACGGCGGCCGCGGCAGCCACGGTGGTCGCCCCGAAGCCGGTCACGTACATGTACGATTTCTCGAGCCAGGAGGCGGCCGGCAGGACATAGTCGGCGTATTGAGCGGTGGCGGTCATCGACAGCTCGTGGACGACGAGCAGGTCGAGATTGTCCGAGCGCAGCGCGTCGCGGACGAGCCCGGCGTTCGGGAACGTTCCGAGCGGGTTGTTGTGCTGCACGAGCAGCGCGCGCACGGGATAAGGCTGGCGGCTGAGGATTGCGCGGAAGATCGACGGCGGGTGGGCGGCCGCCGCGTAGCTCGCGTCGAGCAAGCGGCGGTGCCCAGGCCAGAGTCGGCGCGCGGCCTCGGTCAGACGCTCATAGCCCTCGACGTGGAGCCTGAAGCGGTCGCCGCCGAGGCGCTTTGCGCGCTGCTCGGGCGGCAGCAGATCGTAGAGCTGGGCGTCCACCTTGCTCTGGATGCTCAGAGGCGGACCCTGAAGGATGTTCCCGCCGCGGCGGTCTAGATTGCCGGTGACCGCGATGAGCGTCGCGAGGGCGCGCTCCAGCGACAGCGCATTGCGCCCCATGCCGTTCGGCGAGCCGTGGGAGAGGGCACTCGGGGGTTGGCCAGCATACAGCCGGGCGCACTCCCGGATCTGCTCGGGTGCAAGCCAGGTCCACTCGGCCACCCGCTCTGGCTCGTACGCCGCGGACCGCTGGCGAAGCTCGTCGAAGCCGACGCACCAGCGCTCGACAAACGGACCGTCCCAGAGCCCTTCGTCGAAGATGACGTGGAGCACGGCGAGCGCGAGCGCCGCGTCGCTGCCTGGTCGAAGCTGGAGCCAGAGGTCCGCCGCCTGCGCTTCAGCCGTACGGATCGGGTCGACCACGATCAGCCTGGCGCCCGCGCGCTGCGCCTCCCGCATGCGCCCCCAGACACGCGGACGCGAGGCGGATGGGTGGTGTCCCCAGAGCAGGAGTGTCCGGGTCTCGCCGGGGCGAATGTCTGACGCCGAGGGACCGAAGCCAAAGGTCAGCGCCTCGCCGACCATCTTCGGGCCCAGGCAGATCACCGACGTCCCACCGTAGTTCGGGCTGCCGAACAGGTTCATGAAGCGGATGCCGATGCCCTGGTCGGCGCCATGGAACGTACCACTCAGGTACGCGACGGCCTCCGGGCCGGATTGTGCACGGATCGCCAGCAGCCGGCTCGCAATGTCGTCCAGCGCCTCGTCCCAACCGACTGTCTCCCACCGACCCTCGCCGCGCCTGCCGAGCCGACGGAGCGGTCGGTTGAGCCGGCCCGGATGGTGGAAGTACTCGATCGCCGCGAGGCCGCGCTTGCAGATGAAGCCGCGGGATAGAGGGTGGTCGGGATCGCCAGCGATCCCGACCGGTTGGCCGCGGTCGACGTTGACGAGCACCCCGCAGACGGTCGAGCAGTGCGAGCAGACCGCCTGGCGCAGCTCGCCATCCGCGGAGTGCAGTGCCATGAGCTACTTGACGGAGATCGCCGAGAAGTCGATCCGCTCGTCAGCCAGCGGCTTCAGGTTCTGGACCTTCTTGTTGAAGGCGTAGAGGTCAAACTGCTGGTCCAGGAAGATGACGTTGGCTTCTTCACGGAGCACGGCCGCGGCCTGGCCCAGGAGATCGGCGCGCTTGGCCGGGTCCATCTCCTGCGCGGACTGCTTGAGGACCTGGTCGAAGGCGGGCGTCGGGTGGAAGCCAAAGCGGCCGCCGCTCACGAAGAAGTTCAAGAGGCTGCCGGCGTCCGGAATGCTCGTCAGGCCAACCAGGGCAAGGGGGCCGAGGATGCCCTTGTTGAGGTCGTCTGTCCAGATGCTGTAGTCCTTGACGTTCACCTTCACCTGGACGCCGATCTTGGAGAGCTGACCGGCGACCGCCTCCGACAGCTCTTTGTCGGCGATGTAGCGACCCGAGGTCGTCGTAAGCGACGTCTCGAAGCCGTTCGGGAAGCCCGCGTCCGCCAGGAGCTGCTTCGCTTTCGCCGGATCGTACGGATACGGCTCGAGCTTGCCGTTGTAGCCAAAGTAGCCCGGTGTGACGATCGAGCCGCGCAAGACCGCCCCGTAGCCGCCGAGGACGGTCTTGATCAGCGTGTCCTTGTCGACGCCGTAGTTCAGGGCCTGGCGAACCTTCAGCTCTTTGAGTGGCGTATCGTACTTGACGGTGTTGATCTGGATGTACATGCCGCGCATGCCGGCCTGACCAAGCACCTCCAGGTTCTGGTCGCTCTTGATGCTCTCGATGTCCGAGATTGGGACGAGGGTGATCACGTCGGCACGGCCTGTCTTAAGCGCCGCGACACGCGCCGCGCTCTCAGGGATCGGGCGGAACGTCACCTTCGTCAGGATCGGCTGTGTGCGCCAGTAGGCGGCATTCGGCTCCAGGACGACGCGCTCGTCCGGGACGAACTCGGTGACCTTGTACGGGCCGGTGCCGATCGGTGATTTCGCCATGCCGGCGAGGCCCTGGTCCGTGGCGTACTTCTGGGGCACCATGCCGATGCGGGTGAGGTTCATCGGCAGCAGCGGTGACGGGGCCTTGGTGACGACATTGACCGTCATCGGGTCCACGACGTTCACCGAGGCGATGTCGCCCGTGTAGACGCCGTAGCCCGACTTCGTCTCAGGATTTCGGACGCGGTCCAGGTTGTACTTGGCCACGTCCGCGTTCCAGGGCTCGCCGTTCGAGAACTTGACGTTTGGGCGGAGCTTGAACTGCCAGGTGGTCGGATCGACGAGCTTCCACTCGGTTGACAGCACGCCGTAGAGCTGGCTCTTGGCGAAATCCCAGTCGAGCAGCGGCTCGTTGACAGCCTGGGTGATGTTGCGCGTGGTCTGCTGGTTCAGGACGTGCGGATCGAGGTTGCGGGGGTCCGTGCCCTGGGCGATGGTCAGCTCCTGCTTCACGCCGCTCGGGGCCGCGGGAGCCGGGGCGGCCGGCTTCGCGGCCGCGGTTGGTTTGGTAGCCTCCGCCGGCTTTGCCGGCGCGGCGACGGCCGGAGGCGGGGTCGCGGCCTGGGTCGGAGGGATCGCCGGCGCGGCCGCGGGCGCGGGCGCGGCTGGCTTGGCGGTGGGCGAAGCGGCCGGCGCCGCGCAGCCGGCGACCAGCAGCACCGCCAGCGCCGCCGATATGGCGGCGGGAGTCAGTCGAGGGAATCGGTAAGCAAGCATGTGATCTCCCCGGGGCCGGAGTCGGTTTGGGGTCAGTCTAGAGGCGGGAGCGTTGCGCGTCAACAATCTCGGCTAGTTCGCGGCTGGCGCCGGGTGATCTTGGGAGTGGCTCTGATGCTTTGCGGGAGGGCGGTCTATCCTGGCTCTGATTTCCGCTACGGCTGGGTGCTCTCGCTGCCCACCCCAAATTCAACAGCGTATTCAGGCCCATCTGACTCTTTCAAGGTAGGAGCAACCTGGCTGGCGCGTACGTAGTCACTGCCCTGTTGTCCCAGCGCGTCTGCTCTGAGCTTCCTGGCCTCCACGTGCTCAGTAATTGGAGCACGCTCGAGAACCTTATTGACGAGGACACTGAAGAAGCGGGTGATATGCAAATCTGACGGGATTCGGTCGCCGAGCGATGACTCAGAAATGATGTTGGCGATGCCTCCATCTCGCAGCGACCAAGGCGAGACGACTACAACAGTCGCAGCATCGTAGGCGCTCACCCAGTCCCGGCCCGGTGCGGTGAGCTTTCTCATCATGTCTACAACAGGCAGGAGACGATCGGTCGCGAGCAACGTCTCCGGGACCAGAATCAGGGCTCCTATCGCGGAAACCGACCCCGCGGGTTCTTCAGGTCGCCGTCGAACTCTTCCCAGCGGTTGGGCAGATTCTTGAGTAGCTCGGCGGGTTTCTCGACTCCGAGAGCAAGCGTCTTGGTGGATACGGCGAGCTCCAGGCCTCGGTCCCACGCTGAAGAGACAACGTCGATCTGCTTTCGTCGCCCCTCTCCAAGAACCGTGGTTGTGGGACGACTAACCTCCAGGAGCAGTGTTGCGAAAGCCGACTTGATCGCTGCGCGGATGCGACGGATCTCCCTTGGGTATGAAGCTAGTTTCCTTAGCTCCGCACGGGTGGCACTACTCGCCAGGGAGCTCGGGTGACTCCCAAACGCTTCGAGGTCGGCCTGGAGAGATGCCGCGGTGTCAGTCAACTGCGACATAAGCTTCTCTACGCGGGATGGCAGTGCCGCATCGTAGATAAACGAAGCCGTGGTATTGACGTAATAGGGGGAGTCTCGGCGCGGCAGCACATTCTGTATTCCCGCAACCCGCAATTGCTCCGCAACCCACATGTCGAGCGTGGTGGCCACCGCTGCGCCAGTCGTGTTTTGTGGGTCTGCGAGAACGAGGAGTCGACCGAGCAATTCGAGGTCGGGGGAAAAGCCGGCGGCGGTCCATTCTGCTTGGCTCGGGACCGACCGAATCATGCCCCCGATCGTCTGCTGAAGTCGGGCCTTGCCGGAAATC
>JADZDV010000071.1 GCA_020850915.1 Chloroflexota bacterium
GACAAGCGAGCCGGGTGGCTATCGCTGGGATCTCGAGGCCCTGGAGCGAGCCGTCACACCGCGCACGAAGTTGTTGATGGTCCACTCTCCGGTCAATCCGACCGGCGTCGTCCTCACCATTGACGAGCTACGGCAGCTTGCTGAGATCGCCGATCGACATGACCTGCTGCTTGTTTACGACGAGTCTTATGACCGGCTGGTCTATGACGGCCGGCGCCACCGGAGTCCCGCTGAACTGCCGTTCGCGCGGGAGCGACTGATCGTCATTCAGAGCTTCACCAAGAGCTTCGCCATGTCGCCCTGGCGGGTCGGCTACCTGGTGGCGCCGCTCACGCTGGCCAGCCACTTCGGCAAGCTGGTCGAGTGGGAGCTGCTCATGGTCAGCCACGTGGCCCAGGCGGCGGCTACGGCCGCGTTGACCGGTCCACAGGACTGGCTCTCCGGCGTCGCGGGCGCCTTCCAATCGAACCGAGATGGTCTCTGGAGCGCGGTGGTCGAGAACGGAGAACTGTCCGCGCTGAAGCCGGAAGGTGGCCCGTTCCTGTTCATCAGCGCGCCGGGTCTCGGCCTCAGCGGCGATCGGCTTCGGGAGCGCCTATTGAACGAGTCTGGCATACCGACCGAACCGGGCGCCTTCTTCGGTTCATCCGACCACGTTCGACTCTCCCTTGGCAGCCCCCCTGATGTCATCACCGAAGCGGGCGAGCTGCTCAGAGCGTTCCGTTGAGAGCCACGCCCCTCGTGTCGCCCATCCCATTTCTTGACCGCTGACGATCGAGCGGGTATCTATTCTTCCATGGATGACGATACGCCAGAGCAGCCATCTGAGCCCGAGGCGCTGCGCTGGCCTCACCGCCAGGTCTACTTTCTGACGATCGATTGGCTGGACGAGCCGCATCAGCCGGCGACGACCGAGCGGCTCGCCCGCGCGGTGGCGCATGCGCTGGAGCACGCCCATGCGGCGCCGCACGGTTCACCACCGGCTCGCTTCGTCGTACGGGTCAAGGCGGGCGACGTGGCGTCAGAGGTCGAGGGCACCATCCAGCCGCACCATCATCACGAGCCAACCACGACAACTGAGTGACGCCGTGGACTGCTCAGCGGACAACCCGCACCTGGCTGGCGCCCGTGGGTAGGCTCAGGACGACTTCGCCGCGCTCGAATCGCCAGTCCCGCGCGCTTGCGCCGTCCACGAGCACCTGGGCCGGGGCGCTTGTGCTCGGTAGGTGCAGCTCCATGGCCACCGTCGCCCCCGCATTCTGGCGAGTGAACTCGCTGCTCCGCTCGTCTGAGCGGTAGGCGAGCTGCGTGCCGTCGTAGAGCCGGAAGACGCTCTGGACCGGCTCGCTCGCACTCATCACCTTGACCACCAGGTCGCCGTTCCAGGATCGGACGCCAGGCACGGAGGCTGGCGCGAGGGTGTCGAAATCCGTTGCCATCGGCAGGATCGCGCCGGCACGCACGAAGACCGGTAGCCGCTCGACCGGCGCATCGGCCGTGATCTCGCGATCGCCGTCCCAGAGCTGGCCGGTCCAGAAGTCGACCCACCCGCCTGGTGGAAGGTAGACACGCCGGAGTCTGGCGCCCTCGTCGACGACGGGCGCCACGAGAATGTCGTCACCGAGCGTGTAGCTCTGCTCCTCCTGCCAGGCGCGCGGCTGGTCCGGCCAGTTCAGGGCCAGGTGGCGCATGATCGGCAGGCCGGTCTCGCTGGCGATCTTCGCGTAGCTGTAGATGTACGGCACGAGCTGGTTGTGCAGGCCGGCGTAGAAGCGGAAGGCGCCCATCGTGTTCTCGTCGGACCAGATCTCGACTGGCTGCGTCCCCGTCTGGTGGTCCCCGTACTGGTCCCGCAGCATCGACGTGAAGGCGCCAACCTGCAGCCAGCGCATCCACAGCTCGTACTCCGATTGGTGCGGGATGTCGGCCGCCAGGTATCCGCCAACCTCGGTATGGAAATAGGGGAAGCCGGACAGTCCGAACGAGAGGGCGGCGGGAACGATCGACTTGAACCCCTCGACCGCTGTCCAGTTGCTGACCGGGTCGCCCGACCACTGGGAGAGCTGGTAGGCCTGCGCGCCCGGGCCGCCGGCGCGGGCGAACAGGAGCGCGTCCGGCTTGACCGCTCGCGCGGCGTTCAGCGCGGCCTGGTGGTAGAGCGCCGGGTAGCGGTTGTGCATCGTCTGGCCAGTCTGGCCGTTGGCGTACACCGCGTCCTCCGGCGTGAGCTCGCCGAGATCCAGCATGCCGCCGTCAAAGCCGAGGTCACCGAGCGCTCGTCGCCAGAGCAGGCCCCACCAGTTGACCGCTCCAGGATTGGTGAAATCGATCCAGGAGATGAGATAGCCCTGGTGGAGATACGGCCTGCCGTCCGTGCCGCGAATGAAGAAACCCAGGTTCGCCGGGAATTGGTAGGCGGGCGTGCCAAGGTGGAAGTCGGCTGTGTTGTACGCCAGAGCCTTGAACCCCCGTCGGTGCAGCTCGTCGGTGAAGGCGCGAAGGTCGGGGTAAGGCCCGGCCTGCTTGCCGGTGTAGGTCACGTACGGCCAACCGATGTTCGAGTCGTCATCGTGCGCGTCGTAGGCGTAGATCCCGGAGACCGGCACGTCCAGTTCGCGCAGACGCTGCGCGTCCCTGAGCACTTGCTCCTGGCCGCCAATCGCGGTCTTCACCACGCCGAACGACCACAGCGGCGGGAGGGGTGGCAGGCCGCTGCGCGTGACGTAGCGCTGGACCAGCTCGCGAGGACTCGGGCCGTAGCCGAAGACCAGGCTGAGCTCTGCTGTCGCCACCTCCCAGCTTGCCCGGTCCGCTTTCTCGGATGCCAGGTCGTAGGTACTGCGCGCATCGGTCTCCAGAAGCATCGAATAGCCGTGGTTCGAGATGAAGAAGGGCACCGGCGCGTACGTCGAATCGCCGTACCCGGCCGCGCGACGGTCGTTCGCCCAAGTTGTCACCACTCGTCCGCGCTGGTCGACGCCGGTGAACCGCTCGCCAAAGCCTACGAACCGTTCGTCCTGGGGCGACGGGAAGGACTGGCTCACCGCGGTGATGCCGCCAGGATCGGAGACCTCGAGGGTGACGCGGAGGTCCGCTGGCCCGAGCGACTCCAACCGCACCGTTGCCGTGCGCCCGGACGGGTCATCTGTGGCGGCGCGGAGCTCGAAGCCGCCCTCGACCGGCGTCGAGCCGAGCAGGCTGGTCAGGTGCCACCAGCTCTGGCCGTCGACCTGGAAGCCGAGAGGTCCGTGCCGATCGCCGGGCACCGGGTCGGACTCCTGCCAGATGAGCGCGCCGGTCGGGCCGAGCACGCTCATTCGCCACGGGCTTCGACGCACCGCCACAGTCAGATCGCCGAGTTTGAATCGCTCCTCGTCCGACACCTCTGGGAGCGAGGCGGGACGGGCGCTCGCCGCACTGGCGGGCGGCGGGACCAGCGCCTGCCATCCCGCCACCTGGCGCAGCGGCAGACCGTCCAGGTCGAGCTTGACAAGCTCGCCGACGCGCCACCGCTCCGGCGGATACCACCAGAGCGCCGCGAAATCGGAGAACTCGCTCGTCGATCCGTCCCGAAAACCGATCTGTATCCGTGGTCGGGGCTGCCCCTCGAGCTTCCGGGTCGCTCGCCAGATCGTGCGCAGGGTGCCGAGCGGTCCGTCCGGTCCTTGCTCCCCGTTCGGCGTCACCGTGGCGGTCACAAGCTCCATCGCGCCGTTGAGGTACGTGGTCAGGGGCGGCGCGCTCGGAGCAGGGCCCGCGTAGCGGGCGAAATTGTAGA